>WLOY01000112.1 GCA_009699015.1 Actinomycetota bacterium
GAGTAGGTCTCGATCGGGTCCTTGAAGGGCAGCTTGAGCGCGCGGTCGATCATCTGCCAGCGGGCGATGTCTTCCCAGTCGACGAGGGTGACGGCGACGCCGGACGCCCCCGCGCGGCCGGTGCGGCCGACGCGGTGCAGGTAGGTCTTCTCGTCGTCGGGGCATTCGTAGTTGATGACATGGGTGACATCGTCAACGTCGATGCCGCGTGCCGCGACGTCGGTGGCGACGAGGACGTCGACCTTGCCGTTGCGGAAGGCGCGCAGGGCCTGCTCGCGGGCACCCTGGCCGAGATCGCCGTGGACGGTGCCGACGGCGAAGCCGCGCTCGGTGAGGTCGTCGCAGATGCGCTGGGCCTTGCGCTTGGTGCGGGTGAAGATCATGACGAGCTTGCGGCCGTCGGCCTGGAGGATTCGAGCGACGAGCTCGATCTTGTCCATGGGGTGGGCGCGCCATACATGCTGCTCGATGGCATCGACCGTGGCGCTCTCGTCGTCGGGCTCGGAGGCGCGAATATGCATTGGCTGGGTCATGTAGCGGCGTGCGAGGTTGACGATCTGCCCCGGCATCGTGGCCGAGAAGAGCATCGTCTGCCGGACCGTCGAGACCTGGGAGACGATCCGCTCGACGTCGGGCAGGAAGCCCATGTCGAGCATCTCGTCGGCTTCGTCGAGCACAAGGATCTTTACCTGCGACAGGTCAAGGTCGCGACGGTTCGCGAGGTCGATGATGCGGCCGGGCGTTCCGACGACGACATCGACGCCGTTGCGCAGGGCGTCGATCTGGGGTTCGTAGGCGCGGCCGCCGTAGACGGCGAGCACGCGCACGCCGCGCAGGCGTCCGGCCCGCTCGAGGTCGGTTGCGACCTGGAGTCCGAGCTCGCGGGTCGGGCAGATGACGAGGGCCTGGGGGCGATCGCGGTCACCCTCGAGGTCGATCCGCTGGAGGAGCGGAATGCCGAAGCCGAGGGTCTTGCCGGTGCCGGTCTTGGCCTGTCCGATGAGGTCCTGACCCTGGAGGGCCAGCGGAAGGCACATCTCCTGGATGGGAAAGGCGCGCTCGATGCCATCGGCAAGGAGTGCTGCGGTGATCTGTGGATCGGCGCCGAGTTCAGCAAATGTAGGTGCTGTTGTCGGATCGACGCTTGATGAGGGATTCAGGAGTGCTCCAGTATTCGAGGATGCAGGACGAGGAGAATCTCGCCGGGCGTGTCAAGTCTACCTTCCTCACGCCGATAACCCCCTACTCGCGGTGATTGTGGGTAGCCTTCGGTCACTATGAATGCACCCTCACCCGACGCCCTCGAGACCGACGCGGACTATCGGGCGGCGGTCATCGACCTGCTTGGCGTCCTCGCCTACGGGGAGCTGACCGCGTTCGAGCGGACGGCGGCCGATGCGGCCATGGCCCCTGCGATTGACGACAAGGCCGCGCTCGCCGCGCTGGCAACCCGCGAATTCCAGCACTTCACCTCGCTCAACGACCGGCTCATCGAACTCGGGGTGCGCCCGGAGGATGCGATGGGGCCGTTTCGCAGGCCGCTGGAGGAGTTCCACGCCCACACGGCCCCGAGCGACTGGCTCGAGGGCATGGTCAAGGCGTACGTCGGCGATGGGATCGCCATGGACTTCTACCGCGAGGTCGCGGCCTACGTCGACGAGCACACGAGGGAGTTGGTCGAGCGGGTGTGCGAGGACCTCGGTCAGTCCGCGTTCATCGTCGAGCGTGTCCGCGGTGCGATTGCCGAGGACCCGCGGGTTGCCGGTCGCCTCGCCCTGTGGGGCAGGCGCCTAGTCGGCGAGGCGCTGTCGCAGGCGCAGCGGGTGGCGGCCGACCGTGATGGCCTCTCGGCGCTGCTCGTCGGGGGCGTGGACCGTCCCGGCGCGGATCTCGCCGAGATGGGCAGGATGCTCGCACGCCTCACCGAGAACCACACCAGGCGAATGAGCGCCCTCGGGCTCTCCGCGTAACCAAGCCCCAGGCCAACAGCAAGCCCCAGCCCAACAGCAAGCCCCAGCCCAACAGCAAGCCCCAGCCCAACAGCAAGCCCCAGCCCCGTTTCGGGCAGGTTGATGTCGCTGTAACGGGTGATTCAGAGCGGGGCAACGACATCAAGCCGCCGAAAACCGCATGACCGGTGGGTCACATGGTGGAGCCGAAGCCCACCTTGCGGGTCGATGCTGGGCCGATCTCCACGTAGGCGATCTTGCTCCCCGGCACGAGGATCGTGCGGCCGCGGTCGTCGGTGAGCGAGAGCAGTGAGCCGGAGTTCAGCGCGGCCTCGACCAATCGGGTCACGTCCTCGGGAGATTGCGCGCTCTCGATGGTGATCTCGCGGGGGGTGTCCTGCACGCCGATTTTAATGTCCACTGAGGTGCCTTTCGATCGTTCGCTGCGGGTTACGACGCCATGCTTGAGCACGAGGACGGCGGGCACTGAGCCCTGCTCTCGCCCTGAGACTAGTCGGCTCCGGCGCCGGTCGCGATGTCGTGCGGCGGGTGGGTGAGGGGGAAGCCGCGAATGCCGCGCCAGGCGAGCGCGGCGACGAGGTCCGCGGCCTCGTCGCGGGACATGAGCCGGTCCTCGTGCGAGAGCCAGCGCCGGGCCGCGACCTGGGCCATCCCCTGCATGCCGGAACCGAGAAGGAGCGCCTCGTCAGGGCGAAGACCGGTGTCCTGCGAGATGACCTTGGCGATCTGCCGGGCGATCTCGTGATCGGCGGCATCGACGCGCATCCGAACGGCGGGCTCGTTCATGAGATCGCTTTCGAACACGAGCCGGTAGGCGCTGTCGGGGTTGTCGACGAAGGCGAAGTACGCGCGCATGGTCCGCTGAACCCGAACCTTGTTGTCGGGGTTCTCCCGCACCGCGGTGTCGGTCGCCTCGAGCAGCTCCTCGAGTCCGGCATCGAGGAGGGCGAGATAGAGGTCGAGCTTGCTGGGGAAGTGCTGGTAGAGGACGGGCTTGGAGACGCCAGCCCGCTCGGCGATGACGTCCATGCCGGCCGCGTAGTAGCCGGACTCGACGAACACCGCTCGCGCGGCATCGAGCACCTGCGTGCGGCGCTGCTCCTTCGGCATGCGCGCTGGTGTCCCGATGCTCATGGGCGAATGCTAGTCACGGGTAATCTGTGACAGTGAGTCTGCCGACCCCCTGGCCCCGAACCGATGCATTCCTCGCATCGCGCACCCTCTCGGTGCGCCATGCGCCTTCCACCACCCCGGGAGTGCCGCGCGCCGTATTCATCCATGGCCTCGGCGGGTCGTCGCTCAACTGGACCGACCTCATGGCAGCGCTTCAGCCGGACGTCGACGGATATGCGATCGACCTCGGCGGGTTCGGCCAGTCGCCACCGCCACGCGATGGCGACATGACCCCCGCCGGGCATGCCGCGGGGGTCGTCGAATTCATCGTCGAGGAGCTCGGCGGCGAACCCGTCCACGTCTTCGGCAACTCCCTCGGCGGCGCGGTGGCACTGCAGCTCGCGGCACGCCGTCCTGACCTCGCCCGCAGCCTCACGCTCATCTCGCCGGCACTTCCATCGGTGTTCGCGACGAGGTCGAATGCCCACCTCCCGGTCATTGCCGTGCCGGGCGTCGGCGAGCGGCTCGTCGAGAAGTACCTGACCTTGCCGGCTGAGCAGCGGGTACGCGCGACGATCGACACGTGCTTCGGTGATCCGGCGAGGGTGCCCGGCCAACGGACCGATGAGGCGCGAGAGGAGGCAGAGTCCCGTGACCACCTGCCGTATGCCGCCGATGCATTCCTGCGCTCGCTTCGCGGCCTGCTTCGCACCTACGTCGACCTCGGTCCCCAGCGGCCATGGAAGCTCGCCTCACGGGTGCAGTGCCCGACCCTCGTGGTCTACGGCCGGCAGGACCCGCTCGTCGACCCGAAGGCCGCCCATCGCGTCACGAAGCACTTTCGCCATGCGCACGTCGTGGTGTTATCTGATTCCGGCCACGTGGCCCAGATGGAGCACCCGGAACTCGTCTATGAAGCCTGGTCGCGCTTCTGCCGGACCTGATGGCCATCGCGCACGTATCCTGTGCGCGTGATGGCGGGAGCAGTCAGGCCTCAGTGGTCCGGGGTTGATGCTTGGCGCACCCGACTGCACCACATCGAGGGGGAGCCCGACGTGGTGCTCCGCAATCGGCTCATCACGTCGGCCTATGACGACCTCTCCCGAGAGACAGCGACCCTTCTCGGCGAGGTCGATGCGAACTGGCTCACGTTCGGCAAGTGGGCGAGCTTCACGGCGGGCCGGTTCATCAGGGGGGAGGGCGCCCCGGTGCGGTGGGGTGCAGGCAAGGTCGCGGAGGGCAATGCAGCGATCATCTGCGATATCGCGCCCAAGTTCGTCCGCTTCCTCGAGTTGGCGGACGTGGAGAGCTCGGACGATCTCGCGACGCTCGTCGCGTCCGATGACCTCATCGGCCAAGAACCGACCACCCTCGAGGCCTTCACCTCATACGCCGAGGCGCTCGGCATCGACAACGACCTCGACGATCCCGGCTCGGCCCAGGCGATGCTGCGCGGGAACCTCCTCGTCGCCCACCACGAGCAGTCGCTCGCCGACGATTTCGTCGACGATGCGATGCCCCTCGGCGGGCTCTTCGGTGTCATCTCCACGAGGTTCGTCACCCTCGAGATCCCAGAGGGCTCGCTCGACCTCAGCCAGCCGGTCCCGTTCCCGCAGTATCTCCATGGTGAGCGGTGGCCGCCCGCCCTCGCGGAGATCTCGGACGCGCGCCTGAATGCGCTCGTGCAGTCCTACGGCCATGAATGGCAGTCAACACAGGGATCGGCCGCCACCACCTGGGAGGTGTTCGACGAGCGGATGGGCTACATCGCGCAGTTCTTCCGGGCGTACCAGCGCGACCCTTCGCTCCGCGCGCCCATGCAGGGCCGGTAGGCCGGCACTCTTCCCTCACATGGTTCTTCGATGGCGATGAATCACTGCTGGATTCGAGACGGCTGACACCGACTCGAGGCTCTGCCGGTTCTTCGGGCTCTCCGACGGGTACTGGCTGCGGTTGATCCAGGGGACCATGTCCGATTCGAGTACGTGAGTCATCCGGAGTCGATGGCACGGGAACAGCAGCCGTACGCCGATGATGACCGAGTCACCTTCCTGGACTTTCGCGGCTGAAGGCATCCAGCTGCCGCCTGTACCCGGTCGAGCGGCAGATAGCCGGCGCCAGCTCGGCGCGGTCAGATGCTCGCGCGGACGACGCAGCGTTCCTTGGTGACCTGATTCGTCGCTGTCGCACGTATCTCATCGGTGCCGGCATGATTGATCAGAAGTCGGCTGACGGACAGCGTTCCGCCACCATCCGAGGAACCCGCCCGTTGCGAGACGGTGAGCAACTTGACTCCCTCGTTGTAGAAGCGGACCGTCCAGAGGTGTCCGGCCCTGCCGGCGTGCAGTTCCATTTCGGCCTCTACCTGGCCGTCATCGTGGTTCAGGGTGAGCATCGCGTTCGCGCCCTGCGTGCATGTCGACGTCGTGACCCCGCTTGGGCCGAATGCTAACGCGCTCGACGGGGCACTCAAGGCGAGGAGTGAACCGGCCACAGCCCCAGACAGGATGCGCAATCGAGACAGCATGATGTCTGCCTTCCCTCAATGGTGCCGTTCCAAGAGTCCATCTCGAACCCGGACACCGGCTTATCACGACGCTATCCCCGATCCCACGGGCCTTGCGTAACGAACGAACGGGCAAGCTCGACAGTGCCCAGGCGATGACCGGGTGGCCGCCCCGCAAGGAGCCGCCACGGACTCAGCCCCGATCAGTACCCCTTGGTTTCAGAGATCAGCGAGACCCGTGAAGGCTCCTTCGGCATTCGCTGGGTTCTGGTTCCCTCGTGATGTGATCCTTCTGGTGGTCCGCTGGTACGTCAGGATCGGATGGCCGGGCCGTGATCTGGAGGAGCTCCTCGTGGAGCGCGGTATCGACGTGGATCACGTGACCTTGCTCCGCTGCGTGCAACGGTCCACGACACTGGTCGACGACGTGGCCCGCCCCTGTCGGCACGCCGTGGGCCCCCGTGGTTCGTCGACGAAACCAATGTCATGGTCAGCGGGGTGTGGCGGTAGGCGTACCGGGCGGTGGACCAGCAGGGCCAGGCCATCGACGTCTTCGTCTCCACGGGCAGGGGTATCGCCTCGGCCAGCCGGTCCTTCACCACAGCCCCTGCCGCGCATCGCGCCCTTGGCAGGCGATCCACGAGTCAGATGGCGACTAGGCGCAAGGTGTTGCCGTCCGCCGATCACAACACCACTCGGCTCGCTTGGTCACCTCTCGGCTTGCTTGGTCGGTGAAGGATCAGGAATTCATCGCGACCGTGGTTAGGTTCCCATCGTTATCGTCGATTGCCGACACCGCGAGACGGCCCTCGGGGGCTTGACGTCCGTTGTGGAGGACGTGCTGCAGGACATGCTCGCTGAAGCGAGGAGGTCCCTTCGCCGTGGGATGAGCGATGGTGGGGCGCCGCCCAAGGCGCTAGATCTTGAGTAATTTCATCGTCAGTCGTGAGTCCATCCGGGCGATGGCCACGTCGCCCATGATGTCCGAGGTGAGCCATCGCTCGTAGTGCTCGATATTCTTGACCCGCACTCGGATGAAGTAGTCGGGAATGCCGAACATGCGACGCAGTTCCACTACTTCCGGCATGGCGGCCACGCGAGCCTCGAAGGCCTCGACGGTGGGGAGGTCTTTGGCGACCAGGTCTGCGTGCATCAGTACTTCAAAACCCTCACCCACGGCCGCGGGGTCGACCTGCGCGGCGTACCCCGTGATGACGCCGTCCTCCTCAAGCCGTCGCACTCGGCGTAGGCAGGGAGCTGGGGTGAGACCAATTCGATCTGCGAGTTCCTGATTGGTTAGTCGACCCTCGGCCCGAAGATGAGTGAGAATTGCACGATCGATGTCATCCATATCGCATTATTGCGTCGAACGCCGTTTGAGTGCATGTTTAAGCAAGCACATTTCGCAAGAAACTCCCTATTATTTCGCCATGACCCAACCGCGCCTTCTGGTAATCCAGCACGATCTCGATGATGCTCTCAACGACCTGACTGCACCCCTCCTTGACGCGGGCCTGATGATCGACACCTGGTGCACCTTCCGCTCCGATGCCCCTGACGAACCGCTGGAGTCATTTGACGGCGTCCTATCGTTGGGCGCGTTGGCGAGTGCAACGGAGGAGGACTCGACCCCGTGGATACGGGGCGAGATCGCCGTCCTGGAGGAGGCGCTGGCCCGTCGCATGCCCATCCTGGGTGTGTGCTTCGGTGCACAACTGCTTGCCCGCGCCGCCGGAGGCCGGGTCTACCGTTCACCGGTCGCGGAGATCGGCTGGTTCGAGGTCACCATGGCGCTCGAGGCAGCAGCGGACCCGGTGCTGGGCTCGCTCGGTCCGAACTTGCACGTCTTCCAGTCCCACTACGACACCTTCGACCTGCCCGCCGAGGCCACCGTGCTGGGACGCACGGGCGAGTTGACGGAGGCGTTCCGGATCGGTGATCGTGCGTGGGCCGTCCAGTTCCACATCGAGGCCAACCCGTCGCTGGTCTACTCCTGGCTTGCGGTCTACAAGGACGCCATGCTCAAGGCGGGCGTCGACATCGACGAGCTGCGCCGATTTACCGCCTCCTATTGGCGTGAGTACCGGCAGGCATCGTGGGATCTGGCCACCGCCTTTGCAGGCGAGGTCTGGGCGGCAAAGGCCTGAAGGGCGCTAGGTGGAGACTCTGCGTGCCCTTGTCGCCGTGTCTGCGCTGGCGGCCGTCGGCATCATGAGTCCTGGCCCGGATTTCGTGGTGGTCAGCTACACGGCTATGACCGGTGCGCGACGCAGGGCCGGGTGGGTTGCCTCAGGGGTGGTCGTCGGCAACGCGATGTGGGCAGCCGCGGCGTTGCTCGGGTTCAGCGTGCTCCTGTCCTTGGCGCCGGCACTCTTCGTCGTTTTCAAGATCGCCGGGGCCCTGTATCTCGTGTGGCTGGGGGCCAAGCTCATCCGCGGTGCACGCACTCCGCTGGCGACCTACGCAGACGAAGGGCAGGGGAGCGGCCCATTCGCGTCCTGGGCTAGGGGGTTCGTGACGACGCTCGCCAACCCGAAGGCGGCCGTCTTCTATGCCTCAGTGCTGACCGCCGCCCTGCCTTCGTCACCCGCGTCAGGACTGGTGATCGGCACCGTCGCAGCTGTTGTGCTTGTCGCCACCGTGTCTTTCACCGTTGTCGTCGTCGTCCTGTCAACGCCCCGAGCGAGTGCTCTCATCCGCCGGCACAAGGCTTTCGTCGAAGCCGCATTCGGATCCATCCTCGCCGGGTTCGGGCTCGTTCGACGCCTGATGGCGGTCCGCGAGCTCCCTTCCTCCATGGCCTGAGGCAGGCATCCCGCCGTTACTCGGTGCACGAGTCCCTGCAGGGATGTGCGCACCGACTGGGTGCTTGCGGTAGGAGATGGACGTCGCGAAGCGGGCGCGCTGTGCCACTGCCAGTACGTCTTGCAGACCTCCTTTGTGACTGAACCCATGTGGCCAGATCCGACGTTTTCCCCGTCGAGGGTGGCGACGGGCATGAGGCCCCCCGTGGTCCTGGTCAGGAACATCCCGTCGGCTCTGCGGAATTCGTCAGCGCTCACTTGGCCGACCCGTGCAGCCAGCCCGAGGTGGTCGTCGATCTCCCCTGGCTCGATCGTCCAAGATGGCAGGCGCGTGCTGCTCGCCGTGTGGCCAGAGCCCTGTCAAATTCACCCGGCCATATGTGGCGCATGGGTTGCTACCGGTTATCGGAACGCATCGCGACCGAGTGAGCGTGGAAGGCCCTACTGACTCGGCCAAGGTCATGACCCTGCCGTAGGAACTTCGGGCCATGCAGCGAGTCGCTGGCCAACTGGTATCGAAAAGGGGCCTGAACAGGCGGCTTCGACCGGCGATTGCGCTTCATCCCGGCACCTTCACCGACTCGCCGCGATCGGTCAATGCAACGGATCCCTTTACGGCCATCCGTAGATTTGTGGCTTGAAAAGTCCTTTGACCTCAACGACGGCCGCGGGGGCAGTCCCATCATCAGCGTCGGGCGCCTCCGAAGCGGCAGGTGACGGCAGCGCCGAGCACAGCTCAGACCTCATAGCTCCGAATCCGTTCGCCTCTTGAGCGGCGATGACGTATTCCATGACGGCCATCCACTCATCGGCGGTCGAGCCGGGGGCGCGACCAACCCCAGCAGCGGCCTCTGCTGAGAGTTCATCATCCGTCAGCGGAGCGTAGAGAATGATGCAGCGCTCTGCATTCACCTCAGAGGACCGTGCCGCGAACCGCTCTCGGTAGGTCGACGGGTCGCTATCCCTGACGATGTCGGACCAGTCCTTGTCCGGAATGCCGCCCGGGCGGGGCGGATCAAACCGACCGGCTGAGGCAGTCGCCGTCGCGCCTACCGCCGTCGACGTCGCGGCGGTCGAGCCGCCACCGCAGCCCGCAAGCATCATCGTTGCGGTCAATGCCAGAGAGCCGCCTACGGAAGCCGCCTTGGAAGGTCTCTTCATTACTAGCCATCCCGTATTGTCATCGAGCCTTCGCACTATGCGTGCGCTGACCATGGTGTCGAAACAGAGCTGTCGGAAGCCCACAAGGTGCGCGCTACAGACATCCTTTATCGCTGTGCTCGGAGACGTACACGTTGATGGCCTAATTTGCTGTTCCACCGCCAACTCGTCGAGCACGCAACCGGATGGGCGTGCGCCCCCAGTTCTTCCCGCTACCGAATTGAACGTTCAACTAAATGAACGCTCGCACGATAGAGGGTCCCTGAGAGTTCAGGGGCCCTTCGTCGTTCCGCGGCGCCGCGCAGCGATGCTGGCGCGCGGCAGGGACGAAGGACCATGCAAGCTCGAGGGTTGGTCTAGCGTCCGGCGGCAGGTCGCCTACGCAACCGCAAAGACAGCAAACTGACCGACGAGCAGTGGTGGCGACAGGCTGAGCCCGCCCTCAACTCCGCGATGAACTCACTCGAGTTGCCGATCTCGAGCAGGGTTGGCCGCAGCGTGGCGAGCGCCGGTGACCCCGACGGCTCGATGCGGTTCGGAATCGATGCGCTCATCCAAGGCATCTTGGCTACACACCAGATACCTGCGCGCGTTCGTCCGTAGCGACCTACGACACTTCTCCGCATACTGATTTCAGCCAGGTGTGGTTGCTAGTAGTAACGCGATGCGTTACTATTGCTGAGTGGTCGTCTCGTTCGCCGACAAGGAGACCGAGCGGCTGGCTGCGGGGCAGCGCGTGCGCCGGTTCACGGCGGTCGAGGCGGTCGCGAGACGCAAGCTCAGACAACTGGAGGTCGCCGGTCGACTCGATGATTTGCAAGTGCCTCCGGGCAATCGACTCGAGGCGCTCAAGGGCAGTCGAAAGGGCCAGATGAGCATCCGCGTCAACGATCAGTGGCGTGTGTGCTTCCGATGGACTCCAGCAGGTCCCGCGGACGTCGAGATCGTCGACTATCACTAGACAGTAAGAAGGAGGACGAGAGATGGCGAAAACGGTCGCATTGCTGGCCCCGGTGACTCCGGGGGAGTTGCTGTGGGAGGACTTCATGGCTCCTATGGGTTTGTCTCGTTACCGCCTGGCCAAGGAAATTGACGTCCCCGCGCAGCGCATCGGTGACATCGTCAACGGTAAACGTGCGATCACCGCTGATACCGACTTGAGGCTGTGCCGCTTCTTTGGCCTATCCAATGGTTACTGGTTACGTGCCCAGACTGCATTCGAGATAGAGGTTGCCCAGCGCGAACTAGCACCGGTGCTGAAGAAGATCAAGCCGTGGGCCAGTACGGCGGCCTGACGAAAGTGTGCGAGGGGGGTGCAGGCTTGCACCCCAGGGGAGTGCAGAGGGGGGTGCAAAAGTGACTGTTTGTGAGAGCAAGTCGCGGTGCACACAACCCAACGGTCGCAGCCTTGTTTTGTCTCCCCTCTACTTGAATGTTCAACTAGTGTGAACGGTACGACCGAGGGTCCCCGAGAACTTGGGGGCCCTTTGTCATGTCTGCCGAAACCTGCCCCGAGGTGCCTCACGTAATTGTGAGCGCGTAACTGTTGCTGGTGCCTCACTTACTTTGAGCGCGTGAGGCTTGGGGTTATTTGCTGGGCTGTAGCCGTTTGATCGACTTCTCCAATGATGTCATGTCCAGTCGCCGGGTCTGGGTCAGTGCCCGTGTCTTCTCGGCTGCGAGGTAGGTGA
>WLOY01000113.1 GCA_009699015.1 Actinomycetota bacterium
ATGACGAGTTGGGAGGTCTGCGGCATCTGCGCAGGCTACCTCGCGCCGCCGCCACGTCAGCAGGCTCGCTCCCGCAAGGAGCATTGCAACGACGAGCACCGGGTCGGCTTCAGCGCGGAATCGCTGGTTCTCGCCGATTTCGGCCGCGATGCTCACTGCTGCGTGGAACAGCAGCAGGCCTGACGCGAACCAGAAGACCGTCGGCAACCGCTGCCTCGCCCGGCGGTCGACCGTGGCACGGATCAACGCCAGAAGCAGGATTGCCCAGGCCAGCTTCGGGAAGATCCACGACCAGACTCCGAGCAGGCTCCACAGCCAAGGGGCGAAGGTCTTCTGCAGGTCGAGCGTCTCGTAGTAGATGTCTGATCGACCGAGGAACAGGGCCAGCGAGCCGTCCTTGCCGTCCTCCCCAGCGATGAGCCCCCACTCGGCTGAAGGTTCCTGCATCACGGCGGCCATGCTGAGCGCCGACCATTGCTTGCTGAGGAGCAGCAGGCTCCCATTGTTGAAGTTGATCCCGACACCCGGCGAGCCCTTCGCCGCCTCGTCGAGGGCGAGGGTCCCGCCGATCGGCTCCGCACCGACCCCAAGGCAGGTCGGGTATGAGCTCGGCGGCTGCCACGGGCCCACCGCGATGAGTTCGGCGAAGCACGGATTCTGGGCCGAGAGGTCCGCCCGTGTCTCCGGCGAGAGACCCACCTCGCTCACTGCGCCGTAGAGGTTCTGTCCGGACCAGGACGACAGGGTCGGGGTGCCGAACGAGATGAAGTAGTGACCCTGAACCACGATCACGGCGACCGCGCACGAGGCAAGGACGACGATCATTCCTGTTCGACGGTCATGTGACCTGACCCGAGCGAAGATAAAGCCGAGAGCCACCAGCCAAACGAGGACGAAGGCCCACAGGAACGATGCCCTCGTGAGGAAGAGCCCGGTTGCCCCCAACGCGCTCATGGTCACGCCGAGGCTGGGGTGCGACTTCGCGAGTGCGACGCCCCAGATGCACGCCATCATGAAGAAGGCGACGATCGTCGTGCTGTAGGGAAACAGCGAGTACAGGACGGTACCCGGGAGCAGGGCATAGAGCAGACCTGAGACCGCGGCCCACCGAGATCCGAGCCCCGCAAGACGCACGGTGTGCACCAGCATGAGGATCGTCAGAAGTGAAGCGAGGGCGAACACCAGCCCCAGATTCCTCGGTGCTTCGGGGCCGTCGGTGAGTCCGTACATCGCATTGAGCAGCGGCGGTTGGATGTGCAGGGATAGCAGGCTGGGCCAGAACTGCTCGGCCAACGCGTTGGGGTCGAGGCTCTGCCAAATGCTGAACCGCTCCTCGTAGAGGAAGCGCCCGCCGTTTCGGATGATGGCGATGTAGAGGGCCAGCCAGACCAGCAAACCGGGCAGATAACTCAACCAGGCGCGGGGCCCAGAGCCCACCGCACCTCTCGTGGCCTGCATCGGCAATACTCTAGCGAGTGAGCCCCTTGGTGTCGGTGGTCGTGCCGGTGTTCAACGGCCTCCCCCACCTCACCGTCCTCGCGGAATCGATCCTTGCGCAAACCCATGACAGCCTCGACGTGGTCTTCGTTGACGGTGGCTCGTCGGACGCGTCCCTCTCCTTTCTCCAGGCGATCACCGACCCTCGAGTACGGGTGCTCACCAACCCGAAGGGCACGAGCGCAGCGGCGAACTGGGATGCCGCATCGCAGTCCGCCCACGGCGAGTTCATCAAACTCGTCTGCCAGGACGACGTTCTGCACCCCGATGCGATCGCCAAGCAGGTCGACGACCTCGAGGCCAATCCAACCGCAGTGATGGCGGTCGCCCAGCGCGACATCATCGATGCGAGGGGATCGGTCGTCTATCGACAGAGGGGGTGCGCCGGTCTTCGCCCCGGTCTCGTCGACGGAGAGGGGGCGATCAAGGTCGCCTACTTGCGCGGCACGAATGTCTTCGGAGAGCCCGTGTCGGTGCTGTTTCGCCGAGACGCCCTCCTGCGCGCACTCTCGTGGGACGACAGCAACCCATTCCTTCTCGACCTCACGCTCTATGCCAAGGTCGCGCGCACCGGTGAAGTCGTCGTACGCAAGGAGTCGATCGGTGCCTTTCGGGTGAGCACGCAGTCATGGTCGACCCGACTCGTGGGCGAGCAGGTGCGGCAGTTCCGGTTGTGGCAGGACACCTTCGCGGCCTCGCTCGCGATCCCCCCGACGACCGCCGAGCGCCGGCGAGCCTTCCTCGGCCTGCATACGCAGGCGCTCCTGCGTCGAGCTGCCTACCGGTGGCTCAGGATGAAGGGCTCATTTGAATCCCGCGCCGTCTAGACTCACGACGTGACGCAGGACGCCCCCTCATCGTTCGCGGTCGACTCGTCGCCGCTTGAGATCAGCGTCGTCATCCCCGTGTATCAGGGGGAGCAGACCCTTCCCGCACTCCTCGACGAACTCGAACCGCTGACGCGGGCGACCCTCACCCCCGATGGCCGAAAGTTTCGAATCGCCGAGGTGCTCCTCGTATGGGATCGCGGCCCCGGCCGAAGCGATCAGGTCATTCGGCGCCTCGCTGCCACGCACGACTGGGTCCGTCCGATCTGGCTCTCCCGGAATTTCGGTCAGCACGCTGCCACCCTCGCCGGCATGACCTCGTCCGGTGGCCACTGGATCGCAACGATCGACGAGGACGGTCAGCACGACCCGGCACACCTCGGGGCCATGCTCGATGCCGCCTACCGCGACGGCGCTCAACTCGTCTACGGCGCGCCAACGAACCCACCTCCGCACGGCGCACTTCGCAACGCAGGTTCCAAGTTCGCGAAGAAGCTCTTCGCCACGGCGCTCGCCGACCAGGACTTTGCCGAGTTCAACAGCTACCGGCTCATCCTCGGGGAGGTGGGGCGCAGCGTCGCCGCATACACCGGCACCGGGGTATACCTCGATGTGGCGCTGAGCTGGGTCGTCGCCGATGTCACCACCTGCCCGGTGACCTCACGCGATGAGGGTCGCCCGGCGAGCAACTATTCGCTCGGCAGACTCGTGTCGCACTTTGGCCGCCTCATGGTCTCCTCTGGGACAAAGCCGCTCCTGTTCGTCTCCTGGCTGGGTATCGCATTCGTCACCCTCGGGAGCCTTGTCACGCTGTGGATTCTCTTCCGGCGTTTCACCGACGACGTGCCCCTCGGCTGGGCATCCACCTTCGTTGCGATCACGATCGTTGGCGGCGCCGTGCTGCTGAGCCTCGGCATCGTTGCCCAGTATGTGGGCGCCGCCACGAACATGTCGCTCGGCAAGCCGCTCTACGTCGTGGTGCGAGACCCTGCACTCACCTTTGATCCCGCTGCCAGCGACGAGGATCGTTGATCACCTGGACGATCGGTTCGACCGGCCTGATCGGGAGCGCGATCGCCCGCCGGTTAGCGCTCATGCTGCCCGGGACCACGTTCAACCCCGGCCCGATTCGCTGGGCCGATCCGCGTGCGGCCCAGGAATCCCTGGCCAACGGAGCGAAGGCCTTTGCGCAGGCGGCCGGATCCCAGGCATGGGCGATCTTCTGGGCGGCTGGAGCTGCGACCGTGTCGAGCACGAGTGCGCAGTGCCTGACCGAGGTCGATTCCCTCACCGCCCTCCTGCGGGCGCTACGAGCGGATCCCCCGGCCGGACCCGGCGTGTTCTTTCTGGCGTCGTCTGCTGGCGGCGTCTACTCGGGGTCTGCCGAGCCACCATTCGACGATCACACCGTTCCACGGCCGTTGAACGACTACGGCGAGGCCAAGCTGCTCCAGGAGCAAGCGGCGATCCGGGAGCTTCGCGACGTGTGCGAGGTCGTGATCGGCCGGTTCAGCAACATCTACGGTCCGGGGCAGAATCTCGACAAGCTCCAGGGCATCGTCTCCAGGCTCGCGCTCGCCACCGCGACTCGTCAGCCGCTCAACATGTTCGTCTCCCTCGATACCCTTCGCGACTATCTGTTCGTCGATGACGCAGCCGCCCAGGCTGTCGCGCACACCCGAAGTGCTCTCGACGGAACGCCCAACCGAGCAAGCTACCGAATACTGGTCATTGCATCAGGCGAGCCGGTCGCACTGAGCCATGTGATCCGGACAGTGCAGACGGTCACGAAGAAGCGGGTGCCCCTCGCGCTCGGCTCGCACCCGAGCTCAGTTGGTCAGGTCCATGACCTGCGACTTATTCCGTCCGCCATCGAGTGCAGTGCGAGCGCCATGCCCACCCCAACTCACCTGGCAGCAGGGGCACGGGCCGTGTACGACGACATCCTCAGGCGTCTGCAGTTGCCCGGCCTGACGGCCAGGTAAAGCACGAAGTCGACGCTGCCAGATCACCCCGAGGTTGGGGTCACGCCGAGCTCCACCAGCTCTTCCGGGGTCTTGCCGGCGAACTTCGGGAACCGAGAGACGAGACTGCCGATGCTCTCGAGCCCGACAACGCGGTTTTCCTCGTCGAGCAGGATCAGGTTCTTCGCCCGCACCTCCGGGGGCAGTCCCGCCAACCAGTCGTATTCATTCATCCACGATCCGGTGTTCGTGAGCCACTCGCGACGCATCCAGTCGACGAGCGGTTGCGCCGTCGCGTCCATACCGGAGAGGCCGATGAGGATTCGGGTGCAGTTATAGAGCCGTTGACCATCGGGCAGCACGGTCGGGACCTCGGCCTCCGGAGGAAGGTAGACGCAGCCGATGGGATTACTGGCAATCGACTGGTTCACCGCGTTCGGCTTCACCTCGGCCGGCGCCCAGTACTTGACGCCGTACAGGAGTTCCTTCGGCCACTGGGTCGGCCTGATTTCCGCAGCGGCCCTCGGCAGTATCCCGTCGAGGACCAGCAGGTAGGCAACGACCACGACTGCTGAACCGCGAATGAGCGTCAGCCCCGCCCTGCGCCGGTCGATGGCCATGAGGGCGAAGGGAAGGCAGGCGCTCAGCACCACGACGGTAACGAAGAACATCATCTTGAGTGCGCCGTAGTGCGGACCGGAACCGGTCACCCACATGTCAGCGACAGTGAGGAGGCTGACGTAGACGATGAGTACCAAGGCTGGTGCGAATGGCATCACCCGCTGGAGCCTTGTCGCAGCCTCCGGCATGGCCGCCCGGGACATGATCGCGATTGCGAGAACGAGCGATGCTCCGGCAAGCAGTCCGAGGATCGGCCCCGTTGCCGCCGTGCCCCCATTTGCCGTGAACAACTGAAGGCCCTCGAGGAAGGTCTCACCTCGCGGGATGAGCGCCGCCACCGTCCGAACACCGGCACCGGACATGAGGCTCCCGGGAGCACCCGCCGCGCTGATGTTGGCGCCAAAGATGAGCCCGCTCAGCAACGGTGACCACATGGCCACCCCGATGAAGACCAAGGCGCCGAATGACACCCAGTCGTACTGGCGAATGCCACTGGCGGAGCCCACCGCGAGCACGAGCCTGCGGATGAACACGAAGATCAAGCACACGAGGATGCCGACGGAAACGAGGTTGAGCGGCAGCCACACTGTCGCCGCCACGACCATCGCCAACGAGAGGAATACTCGAGATCGACTTCCGGTGAGCCCGGAAACAAAGGTGACGACCCACAGTCCCGCGGTGAGGAACACGAATTGCAAGGTCAGGTGCCCGTTTCGGGTGACGAGGAAACTCGCCGACACCATGACGAGCATCGCCAGCCAGATCAGCGGGAGCGGGATGAGGGCGAGGCTCCAGCCCCTCTTCGAGCCGCCGACCCGGACCCTGGCCTCGACGAGCGGCGCGAGCGCCAGCGGCACGAGAACCACGAGGCCGAACTGGGCGAAGAGCGCCGTCCATGCAGCGACGAAAACCTCGTTGACGCCGCCGAGGACCACCACGGACAATGCCGCGGTCATGGTGCTGATGAGGACGAGGAAGAGTTGCAGCGGCCCCCCCATCGGCACGCCCTTGTGGATGGGGCCGCCGCCTGCGAGTTGGGCGGTGAAGTCCAGCCACTTCGAGTTGTCCTCAGCGACCGGCTGGTTGATGTAGTAGGTCACCACACTCCACAAACCGTCGGCATCAGCGACCCGCCGGACCGCAATGATCGCCAGGACGATGAGGAGCATCGGAACGCCGACGACTAGGAGTTGCCGGCGCATGGCAACGGGCCCGTCTCGCCAGGTGAAACCGCGCGAGAACAGCGCTACAACGACGACGCCGATCAAGGCGATGAGCAGCACGAGTTGGAGCGAGCGCCTATCCCAAGGCACGTCCAGTTGCTCTCCGACGGAGACGAGCGCCCCTCCAAGAGCGAAGGCGACCGTGAGGGCGATCATGAGCCAGGTCAAGCTCCTGACCATGATCAGCGCGAGGATCGGGAGGGCGATGTAGGCGGCCAGAAGGACGAAATCCACTCAATGTCTCCTCAGCGACAATCGCAACGATCCGTCCGTGAACGGCCGATCATGAGCATCCTACGTCAGGCTGACGCCTCGCCCCGAGCACCGATCGGTCCGTGCAGCAGCCTCGAAGGCCTAGCATTGCCCGAGCCAAACTCATCGACGAATTGAGGCCCCCCTGACTGCGACCACAGCCGGACCCCGAATCCTCATCGTGGTGCCGACACTAGGCACACGTCTTGAATTCCTCGAGCGGTGCCTCAAGTCGATCAGCAGCCAAGAGGCCCGGGCCGACATCGTGATTGTCGGGCCCGAAACCCCGGCCCTGCACGAGATGGCTGCTCGCTTCAATGCTGAATTCTTGAAGGATCCCGGAAGCCTCACCGGCGCCATCAACCTCGGGGCATCCAGCGCAAGCCCGGCCCATGAGTTCGTGAACTGGCTCGGCGACGACGACCTCCTCGCGCCCGGAGGGCTGCGGGCCGTGAGTCAGGCACTCGACGTCAACCCATCCGCCGTAGTTGCTTACGGGGCATGTCGCTACGTCGATGAAGACGATCGCGAAATATGGCTGAACAGGGCTGGGCCGTGGGCTAGGCGCGTCCTGAAATGGGGCCCCGATCTGATCCCGCAGCCGGGGATGCTCATCCGCGTGTCCGCCTGGCGAGCGGTGAACGGTGTCGATGAGTCGTTCAGGTTTGCCTTTGACCTTGACCTGCTGCTCCGACTCCAGCGGATCGGCTCACTCGTCGATGTAGACGACGTGGTTTCCAGTTTCCGGTGGCACGCGGACTCGCTCACCGTCGGCGATCGCACGACCAACCTTCGCGAGTCCGAAGACGCAAAGCGCCGGGCCCTGGGCCCCGTGGCCCGGAAACTCTCATGGCTCTGGGAGCGTCCGGTGCGCGGAGCGACCCGCCTGGCGGCCGCTGAGGTCCAGCGACGGTCTCGCAAGTGAAGGCGCTCCTCCTCTCCCATAGCGATGGTGGCGGCGGGGCAGCCCGCGCCGCCTATCGACTCCAGCAAGCCCTCGTCGCTTCAGGCGTCGACTCGACCATGCACGTGGATTTCAAGGACACCGACGATCCGGGAGTCCGTCGCAATGCTGGCGCCCTCGCCGATGTTGCACGGCGGCTGCGAATCAGCATCGAGGAGATTCCGGCGGTCGTCGCCCGGCATCCCAGCCCCCGCCTGTTCTCCCCCGGCCTCATGAGTGCCATCTCAGCACGCCGCATCAATGCCACCGGCGTCGATATCGTCAATGCCCACTGGACAAACTTCGGCTACCTCTCGATCGGGCAGACGGCGCGCATCAACCTCCCGTTCGTCTGGAGCCTCCACGACATGTGGGCGTTCACCGGTGGCCTCAATTACGCTCCCGATGGACCCGACGCTCGCTGGCGAACCGGTTATCTCAAGACGAATCGCTCGATTCATGGCCGTGGGTGGGATGTCGAGCGCTGGGTCGCGGGTCGCAAGGCTCGTCTGTGGAGTAGGCCGCGTGATGCAATCGCCTCGAGCACATGGATGGCGACCCTCGCGCGGGAAAGTGCCCTTCTGCACGAATGGACGACCCATGTGATCCCGAACGCAGTTGACGTGGGTCGTTACCAACCCGGATCGCGCACCGCTGCCCGTGCCCGGTTCGGCGTCGACCCTCGGGTTCGGCTCGTCGTGGTCCTCCTGCCAACCCATCTTGACGATCCGCGAAAGGGCTTCGACCTGCTGCGCGTGGCGCTCAGCCGCCTGACTACAGCTGGAACCACAGGTGTCGAACAGATCGAACTTGCGGTCGTCGGTCATACCGGGCCACCGCATGATTGGGCGCAGTCCATGCCGAAGACCCACTGGCTCGGCTATCTCGACGATGAAGGCTGCATCGACGCCTACAACGCAGCCGATGTCGCTGTCGTACCGTCACGTCAGGACAATTCACCGCAAACGGCTACCGAAGCCCTCGCCTGCGGCACTCCAGTCGTCGCATTCCGGGTGAGCGGACTGCCTGATTTCGTCACCCATCAGGTGACGGGATATCTGGCCGACCCGGAGGACCCCATCGATCTTGCGCACGGAATCATCTGGGCCCTGGCAGACGATCAACGTCGTTCCGCGCTCTCGCAGGCTGCCCGCGCTCGGGCCGTTGATCTCTGGTCGCCCTCAGTCGTGGCGCGCCAGTACATTGACGTCTACGCCGAGGTCATCGATCGAACTCGAGGCTAGGGCGCACACTCGCCTTCGACATAAGGCAGCTCAGTCACGACGTACGGCCCGATGCCGGCCGCGTTGACAAGGAGCGGGCTTGACGAAACCCCGGAGAGTGCCGCATCGAGGCCCGGGTGGAGGGCAGCCATGGGCGCCGGCTTCCACAGGACCGTGTTGATCCCACGGCTCCGCGCATCACAGTAGAAGTCGTGAATGGATGCGAGGCTCACGTCGATGTGCGGTTGGCGTCCATTGAGGCTGATGTTCTCCCACCCGCCTATCCGGTCCGGCACGTTTCCGGGGATCCCGGTGAAGTACAGGAAGAAGTCGTCAGTGAGGACCTGACTCGCCTCGGTCACACGGCCCCCCGCGAGAACGGCTGCCTCCACGGCCGCTCGCTCGCTTGCCGCCTGCTGCTTGGCCGCGGTCGCGAGGGCGATCTCACGCATTTGCGGCCAGATGACCGCCGCCACAAGGACGCCGATGACTGCAATCCTCTGCCAGAGCAACGGCGCTGCCGATGTCCGGGTGAACGTCCAAGCGAGGACGACGGCAAATCCGATCGCCGCCTGCGGGAGGATCGGCAGCGGACCGCGCGGCGACGAGGCAACTGACACTGCGAGGGCGAAGGCGACCGTGCTCGCGAGGATCGACATGAGCACGAGGCGAGCTGGGCGAGATCGGGCGAGAAGGGTCGCCAACACGAGCAACGCAATAGGGATCACATAGTTCGTGAGCGCCATGACGTAGGCGGACAGGAACTGCAGCGGGTGGTCGATGACAACGCGCAGGGGGTTGTCAAACAACTCACGTGGGATGGCTCCGGTCGTGTACCAGTCCATGCCGAGGGTGCTCTCGTAGACATAGAACCCCGTATCGGCCTCGAGTGGTCCGAATCCGCCCAGAAGATTGATGACGATCTGCGGCAGGATGCCAATGACGACACCGAGTCCAGCGAACGCGAGCATCCGGACGCGTTCATGCTGCTGGAGCAGTGTCCACAGGAGGAGACCCCCGGCCAACACGAGGGCATGGGCCCGGAAGAGTCCGGCGGCACCGAAGATCAAGCCGGCCAGCAACAGCACCATCGGTCGTGGGGGCGCCTTACGCAAGGCTTCGCAGGCATAAACGGCAAGGGCAACGGTGGTGAGTCCGACCGCAATGAGGTCAGGGCCCGGGCTCGCACAGTAGTCGAAGAACAGCGGATTCGCGGAAAGGAGAACGACCGCGGCAAGACCCCACCACCTGCCCGCAAGCCGTCCGGTGACGACGTAGGTGGCGACGAGGGCCGCTAGCCCACCGAGGAGTGAGATGACCCCGGTCACCCAGAAGACCGCGTTGTCAGGGATCACGGTGAGCATGACCGGAAGGCCCGCCGCGAAGAAGCCGTTATGAACGGTCTCGATCGCGCCGAAGTCGATCCCGTTCGCAATGTTCAGGTTTCCAAGAAAGTCGTTCTCGGCCGGCCGGAACCCTGATCGGTACCCCAGCAGAAACTGGATAAGGCCGTAGATGATGAGGTACCCGCACAGAACCCACCGTGGTGCGTGCTTGCTGCTCAGCAACGAAACCTCATCTGCAAAGCCTAATGACGATGGCACCGAAGTCCGATGGTGGTCGGCCTAGAATCGCGACGTGTCATCAATGGGCCGGATCGCCAACGGGGTGCGAACGGTACTTCGCGATCCGGTCGAGCGCCGCGCCTATCTCGCTCGGCTGAAGTTCCTCATGAGCGGTACCGAGGGGGTTCAGGCGTGGAGCCTGGAGTATCGCTCTGAACTCACCGGTCGCTTCCTCGTACCACTCGAGCGCCTCTCGCCCGCTGCGGAGCAGGTCATTCGGTGCGAGCCGACATGCGCAGCGGGTAGTCCGCTATCGCACTTGTATGAGCAGCGTTTCGTGTATCAACTTCACGACACCATCGCCTCGACGGCGTCCGGCGCCACCCTCATGTGCGCGACTCCCGAGCCAGCCTTTTTCATCCGAGAGAGCATCGCCTGGCCCTTTGAGAGCGTGTTGGCCCACGGCCTCGAGATACCCAACCCAAATGGGGTCGAGGATAGGTTCACCGGACCGCAGGTCGTCTTTCCGACCACCCGCAATTACTACCACTGGCTGGTTGAGGAGCTGCCGCTGGTCCTGCGGGCTCGGCAGGCAGTCCCCACGTGTGGACTCCTGTCGTTCTCGACGGGGATCACCGATCGCCACCGGCTCGTTGCCGATCACCTCGGCATGCAGCTCACTCCTGCCCCTCTCATCGTTCAACTCGAGGAGCAGGTCCTTCCTGGACGGGCCAGCGACTCCTTCTTCGTCCATCCAGATGACCTGTCCATGCTCAACGATCTCGGCGTCTCGCTGTCGGCCGCCAGTCAGCCGGAGCGAGCCTCCTACCCTGAGTTGCTCTACGTGTCTCGCAGCAGGTCACGCCGGCCATTGGCCGACGAACAGCAGCTCGAGGCGTTTCTCTCTGCCGCAGGGTTCGAGGTGGTTCATCTCGAGGACACCCCGTGGATCGAGCAGATCCGCCTGTTCCAGAACGCCCGCGTCATTGCCGGGCCGCACGGCGCAGGTCTGTCGAACCTCGTCTTCGCACGCCCGGGCACCATCGTCATTGAACTGACGGTGGGCTACATGTTCAACCGCTGCTTTGAATGGATCAGCCATGTCGG
>WLOY01000114.1 GCA_009699015.1 Actinomycetota bacterium
ACCCAGTCGAGGCCGAAGGCGAGTTGCGCCCAGCCGGTCACGGGTCGGCACTTCTCCTGGCCGACGTAATGAGCCCAGCCTCCCCCATTGACCCCTTGGGTGCCGGTGAGGGTGATGAGGGCGAGGAAGGACCGGTAGATGGTGTCGGAGTGGAACCAATGGTTGGTACCGGCGCCGAGGATGATCATCGAGCGGCCGCCGGAGTCCTCCGAGTTCTGGGCGAACTCTCGGCCGATGCGCTCGGCCATGGCCGCGGGCACGCCGGTGATCTCCTCCTGCCACGCGGGCGTGTACGGCTCGGGGTCGTCATATCCGGTCGGCCACTGCCCTGGCAGGCCCTCGCGCGCGACCCCGTACTGCGCGAGCAGCAGGTCGAAGACCGTGGTCACGGTGCGCGTGCCGCTACGGGTTTGCAGCGTTGCGGTCGGGACCCCGCGTCGGTGCACCCCGCCGCCCTCGCCGCTGCCCTGCCCCACGTCGAAGCGAGGGAGGAGCACCTCTGCTGTCCCGGTGTCGGTCGCACCGTAGAAGGACAGAGCGGGGTCGATGCCCTCGAGGTCGAGGTTCCACTTGCCCTTGCCGGAGTCGTTGAACCGAAATCCGAGGGAACCGTTCGGCACATGCGGGCGCCCTGTCGCGGCATCGACGAGCACCGTCTTGAAGGCCGCGCCCTCCGTGTCGTCGCCGAGGTCGGCCGCCGTGATGAACTTGTCGGGCACCCATGCCCCGTCCTTTTCCTTGAGGCTCACGAGGAACGGGAGGTCGGTGTACTGCTTGACGTACTCGACGAACCGTGGCACCTGCCGATTGACGAAGAACTCGGTGAGGATGACGTGGCCCATGGCCATGGCGAGCGCACCGTCGGTGCCGGGATGCGGCGACATCCATTCATCGGCGAACTTCGTGTTGTCGGCGTAGTCGGGCGAGACGGTGACGACCTTCTGGCCGCGGTAGCGGGCCTCGGCCATGAAGTGGGCATCCGGCGTTCGGGTGACGGGCACGTTGGCGCCCCACATGATGAGGTACGAGGCGTTCCACCAGTCGGCCGACTCGGGCACGTCGGTCTGGTCGCCGAACACCTGAGGCGAGGCGACGGGCAGGTCGGCGTACCAGTCGTAGAACGAGAGCATCGAGCCGCCGAGCAGGCTGATGAACCGCGCACCCGCGGCATGCGATGCCATCGACATCGCCGGGATCGGCGAGAATCCGAAGACCCGATCGGGACCGTGTTCCTTGATGGTGTGGACGTGTGCTGCAGCGATGAGCTCGTTGACCTCGGGCCAGGTGGCGCGCACGAGCCCGCCCTTGCCGCGCGCCCGCTGGTAGCGGCTGCGTGTCTCGGGGTCGCCTACGACGGCCGCCCAGGCATCGACCGGGTCGTCGTGCACCTGCCTTGCCGATCGGTAGGCCTCGAGCAGGACCCCCCGGACGTAGGGGTACCGAACCCGGGTGGGCGAGTAGGTGTACCACGAGAACGCGGCTCCTCGCGGGCAACCGCGCGGCTCGTATTCGGGGCTGTCGGCGCCTACGGTCGGGTAGTCGGTCTGCTGCGATTCCCAGGTGATGATGCCGTCCTTGACATACACCTTCCACGAGCACGACCCGGTGCAGTTCACTCCGTGCGTGCTGCGCACCACCTTGTCGTGGCTCCAGCGGTCGCGGTAGAAGGCGTCGCCCTCGCGGCCGCCGATCTTGGTGACGGTGCGCAAGTCCTGCGACACCTTGCCCGCGGTGAAGAACCGTCCGGCCCGGACCAGGAACTCCTCAGCTGCATCGGTACCTACTGACGTCACGAATGCTTCCCCTCGGGATCTAGATCTGCGGCACGGATGGTGCGGGTGGGGATGAGATCTGAGCGCAAGAGGTGCGCTTGACATAGTCCCGGACGTGCCCACACGTCCATAGAGTCCAAAGTCACTGGTTGCCCGATCTGCGCAAGGACACGAGCGACGAGGGAGGCGTGAATGTCGCAGATCACCGGGTTGTCCGCGACGAGTGCCTCATATGGGCAGTTGGTCACCGTGATCGTGTCACCGGCCGGGTTCACGCTCGTTGAGAAGCCGAGCTGATCAAGCGCGGCCGCGGCCTCCTGAACTGCCTCGTCTGGCGTCTGTGCCGCAGTGAGCGGTGGCAGCAGGTTCGCCCAGAGATCGCCCACGCGCGTGGCCGCGTCGTCGCCGATGCGGCTCAACTCCGTCGCGAGCACCTCAGCGAGCTGCTGGTACGGCGAGGGCTGCGCGGCTGCCGTGCCGTAAAGCCATCGAGGCCGACCACGACTGGTGGCACGTTCCGGTTGGCGTGAAATGACATTCGTCGAGAGAAGGACGTCAAGGTGCCCGCGCACCGTGTTCGCATGCAGACCAGTGCGCTCCGTCAGGTCGAACACGTTGAGGGGAGTCCCTGACTCCTCAATCAACCTCAGGATCGTCGCTCGGCTCTCGCTGCTCGCTTCGTCAGGCACCCCCCATTTGTAGCATGAATTGTCAATTAATGAATATAACCGGGGATAAATCTGAAACGGTGATTAAAGTGACGGCATGACGACACGGGGCATCGAGCGCGGCCGGGTGAGCGTGCTGGTCATGGCAACGGCCGGGTTCACCCTGATGTTCGCGGTGTGGCTGATGTTCGGCGTCCTCGGCATCCCGATTCGCGCCGAGTTCGACCTCACAGACGTGCAGCTCTCATGGATCGCAGCCGTCGCCATCCTCAATGGCGCGATCTGGCGGCTGCCCGCGGGCATCGCCGCCGACCGCTTCGGCGGACGCCGCGTCTTCATAACGATGCTCGCCGTCACGGCGATCCCCGCCTACCTCGTATCACAGGCGTCGTCCTACGGCATGCTCCTTTTCTTCGCCTTCCTCGTCGGCTTCGCCGGCAACTCGTTCAGCGTCGGCATCGCCTGGGTGAGTGCCTGGTGGCCCCAGGACAGGCAGGGCTTCGCCCTCGGCGTCTTCGGGGCAGGCAATGTCGGCGCATCGGTCACCAAGTTCATCGGCCCAGCGCTCATCGTCGCCGTCCCTGCGGCAGGGTTCCTCGGCGGAGCCATCCCCGGGGGCTGGAGATTCGTCCCCTTCCTCTACATGACGCTCCTGCTCGCCATGGCCGTCGCCACCTGGTTCCTCACCCCGCACCGCGAGATCACGCCGGGCAGCGGCAGGTCGCTCGCGTCGATGCTCGCTCCCCTGAGGCAGCTTCGCGTCTGGCGCTTCAGCCTCTATTACGTCATCGTCTTCGGGGCATACGTCGCCCTCGCAGCCTGGCTGCCGCTCTACTACGTCGACGTATACGGCCTGCCCCTGAGCCAGGCGGCGCTGCTCACGGCGCTCTTCATCTTCCCGGCTTCCCTGCTGCGGCCCATCGGCGGAATCCTCTCGGACCGCGTCGGCGCCAGGCGGGTGATGTACGCGACCTTCGCCATCATGCTCACCGCGTCAGGAATTCTCATGATGCCGTACGGGTACATCGTCCTGACAGCGCCGGGCGGGCCCGCGAACGAGGTGATGCCTGTCCATGAGGTGATGCCCTGGAGCGTCGGCACGACCCTCTTCACCGTCCTCGTCTTCACGATGGGCTGCGCGATGGGCATCGGCAAGGCCGCCGTCTACAAGCACATTCCCGAGTACTTCCCGAATGACGTCGGTGCCGTGGGCGGGCTCGTCGGCTCCCTCGGCGCCCTAGGCGGCTTCTTCCTGCCACCGCTCTTCGCCTACGCCACGGTCTTGACTGGGATGCCGCAGGCCACCTTCTTCGTCATATTCGCCGTGACCCTCATCGGCGCTGTGTGGATGCACGTCACGGTGGTCGCAGTCCTGCATCGGGCCAGCCCGGAACTGGCGAACAAGTTCGAGCACGAACCCCTTGAGCAACAAGAAGACGCCCTTGAGCAACACGACATGACAGGAGTCCAAGGATGAGCAATCCGACGAAGCACCGAGGACCGGACTGGCTCGACGAGTGGGACCCGGAGTCACCCACCTGGGACTCAGGCCGGGCCTGGAAGACCCTTTGGGTGACAACGTTCAACCTCACGCTCGCCTTCGTCGCCTGGTTCCTTGTCTCGGCCCTGGCCCCGAAGCTCAACAGCATCGGGTTCGAGCTCAGCAAGGGGCAGCTCTATTGGCTCATCGCCATGCCGGGTCTCGCCGGCGGTACCCTTCGCCTCATCTGGACGTTCCTCCCGCCGATCATGGGCACCCGCAAGCTCGTGACCGTCACCACGGCCCTGTTCGTGCTCCCTGTCGTCGGATGGGGACTCGCCGTCCAGAACCCGCAGACGCCCTTCACCGTCCTGCTGATTCTCGGTGCCCTCGCGGGCATCGGCGGTGGTGCGTTCGCCGGCTTCATGCCGAGCACGTCCTACTTCTTCCCCCGCGCGAAGCAGGGAACGGCGCTCGGCCTCCAGGCCGGCATCGGCAACTTCGGCGTGAGCGTCGTGCAGTTCGTCACCCCGTGGATCATCGGGTTCGCCCTCGTCGGCGGCACTGCGCAGGTCATGGTGAACGAGGACACCGGGGTCGCAAAGGACGTGTGGTTCCAGAACGCCGGCTACATCTGGCTGCCCTTCATCGTCGTCGGTGTCGTGCTCGCCTGGCTGCTCCTGCGCAGCGTCCCCGTGCAGGCCCGGGGACTGCGCGATCAACTCGACATCTTCAAGAACAAGGACACGTGGGTGATGACGTATCTCTACGTCATCACCTTCGGCACGTTCTCCGGTCTCGCAGCCGGCTTCGGGCTGCTCATCATCAATGTCTACGGCGCGGCGTCCTTCGGCGATCAGGGCATCGACCCGCTCAGGTTTGCCTTCCTCGGAGCCCTCGTCGGTTCATTCGCACGAGTGATCGCAGGTCCGGTCGCCGACCGGGTTGGCGGTGGACGCCTCACCGTGGTGTCGGCCCTGGGCATCGCGATCGGCTCCGCCTACACGGCCCTGCAACTCTCGCCGGCATCAGTCGATGAGTTCCCGAAGTTCCTGTTCGGCATGCTCTTCATCTTCTTCTTCGCCGGGGTTGGGAATGCGAGTACGTTCAAGCAGATGCCGATGATCTTCGAGCGCCGACAGGCGGGCGGCGTGATCGGATGGACATCGGCGATCGCGGCCTACGGGCCCTTCGGCTTCGGCATGATGCTGTCGTTCATGGCCCCGGCGCTCTTCTTCGGCCTCGGAGTCGGGTTCGCACTGCTCGCCGCCGTGATCGCCTGGTGGTTCTATGCGCGGCCGGGTGCACAGACACCCTGCTGAACCCCAAGCGTTGATGTCGAGGAGTTCACGACACTTGGGGAACAATGGCAACCGGATAGTCGCTTCGGCGCATATTCTGCCGTGCTCGAAAAGGCCGTCAACCCACGACATTGGACATCATGACCGATCTGCAGAAGTGGCTGCCCAGGGGCGTGGACGCGATCAACGCCTGGCAGGACGCCTACGGAGCCTTCGACCAGCACCCCTCCCTCGTTGTCTCCGATGAGGCGCTTGGCAAGGCGTTCAACGAACTCACGGAGCGACTGCGCGACAACTACCCGTTCGGCCACCCGCGCTATGTGGGGCAGATGCTCAAGCCCCCGCACCCGGCGGCCATCCTCGGCTACACGACCGCCATGCTCATCAACCCGAACAACCATGCCCTGGACGGCGGCCCTGCCACCGCCCAGATGGAAAAGGAGATCGTCGCGCGGATTGCGACGATGTTCGGGTTCGAGCAGCACCTCGGCCACCTGACCTCGAGCGGGACCATCGCCAACCTCGAGGCGCTGTGGGCGGCCCGCGAATCCCACCCGGGCAAGCGCATCGCCTACAGCGCCGATGCCCACTACACGCACTCGCGAATGTGCCAGGTCATCGGCGTCGAGGGGGTCGCCATCGCAACCGACGATTCGGGCAGGATGGATCTCGGCGCACTCGAGCGGGCACTTGCGAGCGGCACTATCGGCACCGTCGTGGCCACGCTCGGCACCACCGGGCTGGGCGCCCTGGATCCGCTGCCGGCGATCATCGCCCTCACCAGGGCTCACGGTGCCCGCGTCCACGTCGACACCGCCTACGGCGGGTTTTTCGCGCTCATCGCCGACGACTCGGCAGATGGTGTCGCGAGCACACCGTTCGCCGCCATCCGCGACGTCGACAGCATCGTCGTCGATCCCCATAAGCACGGCCTTCAGCCATACGGCTGCGGGGCAGTCATCTTCTCCGATCCGGGCGTAGGCCGCTTCTACGTCCACGACTCGCCCTACACCTACTTCAGTTCAGACGAGTTGCACCTCGGCGAGATCTCCCTCGAATGCTCGCGGGCGGGCGCCGCTGCGGCTGCGCTCTGGCTCACCCTCGAGGTCATCCCCCTCACCGATGCAGGTCTTGGGCAGGTGCTTCGCGCGAGCCGTCGAGGGGCACTCGAATGGCAGCGCCTCCTCGGCTCGTCCGACGACATGACTGCCTACCAGTCGCCTGAGCTCGACATCATCACGTACTACCCGACGCGCGGCCGGATGACGGAGATCGACGCGGCGAGCAACGCGCTCTTCCATGCCGCCGCGGACGGCCATCCTGCGGAACAGATTCACCTCGCGACCTACACGGTCAAGGGAAGCGATCTGGCCAGGCGTGGGCACGAGGTCGAGCACGACGCCCCAACTGCACGCATCATGCGAAGCACCGTGATGAAGCCCGAGAGCGAGGCCTACGTCCCGGCCATTCATGCACGCCTCAGCGAGCTTTCCCGTCCATAGGGTCACGGGCGATCACCGCGACGGCAAGCTCAGGATCTTCTCGGTCCTATCGACCGAGGCGCTGGCCAGGTCCAGTGAGCGAGCGAGGTCGGCGGTGCCCTGCGCAAGGGGCGTGTTGCCCCGGACTATCTCGCCCTTGCACAGGTACAGGGTGTCCTCGAGGCCCGCTCGCGCGTCGCCGCCGAGGGCAAGGCCGACACGCCGGGCCCGTTCGGGCGGGTTGACGTCGTCCCGCCACTCCCCTGGCACGCCCGGCGCGACATCCTTCCGCCGAAACGCTCGGTAGGGCCTTACCGCGCGACGAGCGGGTTCCTTGTGCGGAGCGTCGGGTACCTGGAGAAGTCGCGGTCGGCTGACCAGAATTCGCTCACCCCCGCATCGAGGCACACGGCCGCGATCCTGGCATCGTGCACTTGATTGCCGACGATCTTGCCGGGTCCTGCGTTCGATCCGGCCGGATCGCCGTCGCCGTCGATGTCGTTGTCGTTGTCGTTGTCGTTGTCGTTGTCGTTGTCGTTGTCGTTGTCGTTGCCTGCGATGCTCACGCGATGGAACCGATCGAGTGGTCCGTCACGCCGACTGAACCCTGAGTCAAGGCGGTAGGCCGTCCATCGCTCGATCAGTTGCCGCGGCTCACCAGCCCGAGGTTGCCATCACCGTCTCGGACGACTGCGAGGTCGCCCTGCTCGTCGGTTCGGCCGACCAGGGCCCCCACCGCCGCCCATGCGTCAAGGGTCTCGGGGGCGGGGTGCCCGTAGGTGTTGCCCTCCCCCACGCTTACGAGGGCAATGCGTCCGCCGGACCACGCCGGCAGCCGCGGATCGAGATTGCGCGACCCATGGTGAGGCACCTTCACGACATCGACGCGCAGACCTGGCTCGGAGGCGATGATCGCGCTCTGCGCCTCGGCCTCGACATCACCGGTGAAGAGAAAGGTGGTGCCGGCGCTCTCCAGGACGATGCCGACGCTCGCGTTGTTCGGGACGGACCCAGCACGGATGACGCGGCGCGGCCAGAGCACCCGCCAGCTCACCGAGCCCGTTGTCCGGATCTCTCCCACTCGCACGGCCACGGGCGCAGGGGCAATGCCGCTGAGCCAGCCGAGAACCATCGCGACCTGCTCGGGTGGGTCGTCGACAGGGCTGGCGAACACCGCGGCGACCTCCCGGTCGCGCAGCACCCCCGGCACGCCGTTGACGTGGTCGGCGTGGAAGTGGGTGAGGATGAGCGCCGTCACCGCCGTGACGCCGAGGTCGTCGAGGCAGGCATCGATGAGCGCGGGATCCGGGCCGGCGTCGATGATGACCGCTGAGCCCTCCCCGTCGCGAATGATCAGCCCATCGCCCTGGCCCACCGAGCAGGCGACCATGAGCCATCCAGCAGGTGGCCAGCCACGCCGGCCCGCAGGCGCAAGCGAAAGGACCGTCAGCACCAAGACGACCACCGCAGCGCCTGTCGTCATCACCTGACGCGGGATGCCGGTCGGGTAGAGGCGGCGCACCAGCCGATGGGCGACGAACAGCAGCGGGGTCGCGATGGCGAGGAGGATCACGCCCATGAACCCGCTCGGCCACGGGAACGCCGCGAACGGCAGCGTGCTGCACGCACTCGCAACCCAGGCGATCCACGCGGCCGGCAGGGCCGCGACCTGCGCGATCACTGCCGCAACCGGGAGGCTGAACGGGGCCACCATCGCCGCAATGAGCCCCAGTATCGTCACGGGCGCGACCGCGGGCATCGCGAGCAGGTTCGCCGGGACCGCAACCCATCCGACGCTTGCCCCCATGCCCACGAGCAGCGGAAGGGTCGCCAGTTGCGCCGCGGTCGTGACCGCCACTCCCTCCTGCAGGGCGGGGGGCCACCGTCTTGTTATCCGCCAGCGGGCGAGCCTTGCGGCAACCGACGGGGTGAGGAGGATGAGGCCGCCGGTCGCGAATACCGACAGCCCGAATGCCCAGGAGACCGCGAGGGCCGGCGACACCACCACGAGCACCAGGACCGCCGTGGCAAGGACTGCTGGTCCGGACCGGCGCCCACCGGTGAGGAGGGCGAGGACCATGACCACTCCCATGACGGCCGCGCGGACGACGCTCGGCTGCGGCCGCACGAGGATGACGAAGTAGCCGAGCGCTGCCAGCGCCACGATCACGCGGGTCGGCATCCGCCAGCGCAGCAGCCGCGCGATTCCGAGCACCACCGCGAGAATGATCGCGACATTGCCGCCGCTCACGGCTGTGAGGTGGGAGAGCCCGGACGCTTGCATCGAGTCATCGAGGCCTGCCGACTGCAGCGACTCGTCGCCGACCGACAGGCCCGCGACGAGTGCCGCGGCATCCGGCCCAACCCCCGCGAGCGATTCCCGAAGCCCCTCGCGCATGGATGACGCCGCCGAATCGACCGGGCCCGGCGGCCGCAGGATCGTCAACCCGGATTCGGAGCGCATCGTGAGGACCCCGGCGAGATCAGGCTTCGTCGCGGGTCCGAGCCGGCCCGATACCACGATCTCGGTGCCGGGCGCCGGAACGAGCCCGGGCTCGTCGACCCGCAGGCTCAACGGGAGCTCGACGAGCACCCGCTCCCCTCGAGCCGAGATCATGGTCGTCGCGATGCGGACCTCGGTGGAGGACGAGGATTGCCACACCGCTGCCGTACCAATCGCGCGGGTGACCGGCTCACCGTTGACGACGGCGACGACGCCTGCCGAGGCGCGCGCGGAGGTCCAGGCCGCGACGGGCTCAGGGGTGATGGCCCAGACGTGGGCACCGGCAGAGCAGGCTCCGAGCGCGAGTCCGAAGCCGGCCGAGAGGAGGGCGGGACGCCAGCGGATCGGCAGGCGGAGGGCTGCAAGCACGAGCGCTACGCCGACAGCGCAGCCCGAGGAGGCAAGGATGACCGCGATGCCGTGGCGCTCGACCGGGTCGCCGATGAGGCCGGTGCCGACGATCACGAGCACTGCGGCGAGCCATGCCGACGCCGCGGGCAGGAGCAGTCGAGCGTCGATCACACATGCACCAGCGGCCTCAATTGCTCGAGGATCGAGTCGCCGATGCCCGACACCTCGCCGAGTTCGTCGATGCTGCGAAAGGAGCCGTTCGTCGTGCGCCAGTCGAGGATGCGCTGGGCGAGCACCGGGCCCACCCCGGGTAGCGCCTCGAACTCGCTTGCACTCGCGGAGTTCAGCCCGACACCGGGGTTCGAGCCTGCTCCCTGGCCTCCCGTCGGTGCTCCGCCCGCCGAGACGAGGATCTGCTCACCGTCGACGAGTGCCCGCGCGAGATTGACCGAGGCGAGGGCCTTCGGGGTCTTCACCCCGCCGGCCGCCTTGATGGCATCATCGACGCGGGCCCCCGCCGGGAGCCTCAGCAGCCCGGGCTTGCGCACGGCCCCGAGCACATGCACGACGACATCTCCGCCGCCGATGCCCGCCGCCGGGTCAGCACCGGCCATCGGGGTACCTGAGGCGGTGAGGGTCGGTGCAATGGCGACGGCCCTCGGGCGACCCTGCCACCACATCCATCCGGCGATGAGCCCGGCGGCGCAGACGAGCGCGAGAACCGCCCGGAGCGACCGGCGATCAAGGCGGGTGAGGAACCCGGGCGCCGCGGGCCGGGCCGGTCCCGACACCCCGCCGGGCGCCGACACCCCACCCCAAGCAGCATCGAGAACTGGCTCCACCGCCAAGCTCGGATCGAGCCCCACTGCAGATGGCGCAGCCGGTCGCCACTGGTCCGCGAGCCGTTGCAGCCTGCGCATGACCTGATCGTCGAATTCATGACGTGCCGCGATGAGTCGTGGATTCATGCCCGGACGCTACGAACGACTCGACAGCGCGTGCCAGCCCCGCACCAACACTGGGGACGGGATCCGCAAAGGCACCCGCACCTGTGGACAGGCGGGTCAGCGCCAGATTGCCTGCCGCAGATTGCGCCAATGACGTCCGAGGACGAGGGCCGCGAGGGTCACCGCGAAGGCGGCGTCGGATCCATCCGCCCACCCGACCTGCCAGTAGACAACCCCGGTGATCGCGAGAACGACAGCGGCGATCGCGGCGCCTATCCCCACGCGATGGAACGCCCAGACGCCGATGCCGAAGGCGATCAGCACCGGGATCACGAACCACGGCTGCACGCCAAGGATGGCACCGAGTGACGTCGAGACGCCCTTGCCGCCGCGGCCTTTGAGGAACGGCGAGGTGATGTGGCCGAGCACGGCAGCTAGCCCGGCGATCTCACCTGCGATCTCGCCGACGAGCAGGCCGAAGGTAATCGCCGGGACGAATCCCTTCAGTGCATCGAGGAAGCCCACGAGGACGGCCCACCTCGGGCCGAGGGCCCGGCCCACATTCGTCGCCCCCGGATTGCCCGAGCCCACCTTTCGCAGGTCCTTGCCGAAGACTCGCGCGACGAGCACCGCCGGGTTGATCGACCCGAGCAGGTATCCGCAGGCCGCGGCAACCGTCCACCAGATGACTGCATTCATGCGTCGTCCCGC
>WLOY01000115.1 GCA_009699015.1 Actinomycetota bacterium
GCCCCCTCACCGATCACGGCGTGGTGTGGCTCATGACCCCGAAGCCGGGCCGTGATGGCCATATCGAGGCCGAGGACATCGCCGATGCGGCACCGACGGCTGGCCTGCAGCAGACGAGCACGATCAGTGCCGGCTCGAACTGGCAGGGCACCCGGCTCGTCGCACCCCGCGCCAAGCGGTAGGAATCGATTCGTCCTCACGACCACGCGTGACCTGCATTTCCTGTTCCTGAGGGATGGCGCATCTCACATGTGGTTGAGTCGGCTGACGCGAGCTCACTCAGCGAACGCCTGTGCAGATCCTTCGTTGTTCTGAAAGCACCGTGTTTACACGGTAGTGCGAACCCACACCGGGGGTTAGTTTTGGCGCCGCTGATCGCACCCGAGCGGTCAACACCCGAACCGATGAGGCGACTCGGTGTTCAGTGCCGAGGCACGCTCGGCGCCGCCACCGTAGACTTCCAGCCTTAGGTTCGCGCGAGCGAACACCTCCCCCCAATTCCAAGGAGATCCCCCATGTCAGTAGAGGTCGGCCAGGCCGCACCCGAGTTCACGTTGTCCAACCAGTTCGGTGAGAAGGTGTCGCTTGCCGACTTCCGCGGCGAGAAGAACGTTGTGCTCATGTTCTACCCGTTCGCGTTCACCGGTACCTGCACAGGCGAGCTGTGCGCGATCCGCGACCAGTACGTCGACTTCGTGAACGATGACACCGTTGTGCTCAGCGTCTCGTGCGACAGCCCGTACACGCTCAAGGTGTTCGGCGAGCAGGAGGGCCTCACTCACTCGCTTCTCAGCGACTTCTGGCCGCACGGCGAGGCTTCGAAGGCCTATGGCGTATTCCTCGACGACAAGGGCTTCTCGACGCGTGGCACCTTCATCATCGACAAGGAGGGCGTCGTTCGCTGGTCGGTCGTCAACGGCCCGGGCGAGGCGCGCGATTCGGCTGACTACAAGGCCGCCCTCGCGGCGCTCTAGTCGATCGGTCCGACTGGGAGCCGGGTCTCGACGACCGCCCCGCCGGCTTGCTCGATCCGATACGCCGCCGGTCCCTCGCTGGAGGGGCCGGCGGCGTTCGTGTCGGCAATGACGGCAACCGGCTGGGTCCCCTCGTAGAGGATCCCGACATGGTCGTCGGTCGCGTAGGAGAGGGGCAGGACCCCGTCACCGACGAGTTGGTGGAGGAGCGGACGTCGCTGGGCCTCTGAGTCGTAGTGGACGCCGTTGCCGTACGGGAGTAGTCCGAGACCATTCGTGACGGCGGTGAGCTCGGGGCCGAAGGAGTCGGTGGGCCCGCCGGTATGCCAGCAGATCGATCCAGCGCTGACGCCGCCGAGGATCGCCCCTCGCTCCCAGGCGTCGGTCATCGAAGCGTCGACGCCGTGGAGTCGCCACAGGGCGAGCAGGTTTGCGACACTGCCACCACCGACCCAGATGACATCGGCGCGGCCGAGGGCTTCTTCGGGCCTGCGGTTCGGCTGAGTGAAGAGGGCGAGGTGATCGACATCGCAGCCGGTGTCGCTCAGCGCCGAGTACATGGTGGACAGGTACTGGCTGTCGTCGCCGCTGGCGGTCATGACGAGGCACACCCGCGGCCGCTCCTTGCCGCTGAGCCGCAGTGCCTCGAGGAAGATCGCCCCGGGCCGCATGACCCCCCAAAGGCCAGGGGTCGAGACGAATCCGCCGCTGCTGGCGATGATTCTGCGGATTGCCATGTGGGACTCCGATCGGGATTAGGGGCGCAGGCGCATCATGCGCTCGAGGGCTGCGAGGCATCTGGGGACCTCATCGACGGCGAACATCCCCTCGAGCACGAGGGTCGCCATCCCGTGGACGGCCGACCACATGACCTCCTCGGAGCCCTCCCGAAGCTCGGCGGGAAGGACGCCGGTGGCCACGAGGTCATCGAAGAGCTCGACGATGAGCGGGTTCTTCTCGCGCTCCGGGGGGCGCGGGCAATGCCCGGAGAAGGCGATGCGGAATAGGTTGGGGTGGTCGACCGCAAACGTGATGTAGGCGAGGCCGGCGGCACTCGCTCGCTCCTGAGCTGATGCGGCCTCCCCCCGCGGATAACGCGCCATGGCGCTCGCCATCGAAACGTTGAGCTGCGCGACGCCCTCGAGGGCCACCGCCGTGAGCAGGGCGTCCTTGTCGGCGAAGTGGTGGTAGGCAGCGCTCGGGCTGACACCGACCTCGTGCGCGACGCTACGCAGCGATAGATGCTCCATGCCGACAGCCTCGACCTGCGAGATCGCCTCGAGGATGAGGGCTCCCCGCAGGTCGCCGTGGTGATACGGGCGATCCTTGGTCGGCGTGGACGTGGACCCGGGCATGGGGCCAGTGTGTCAAAGAATGGCGAACATGCTCACGTGGCGGCCGTTCACGGCCTTCTCTATCGCTGTTCGTGAGGGGAGGGGTGGGCCGTGAGGGACTTGAACCCCCGACAATCCGCGTGTAAGGCGGGCACTCTAGCCAACTGAGTTAACGGCCCCGTTTGTGAAGGGTAGCGCGTGCCCGGCGAGCGCTGTGACAGGATCGCTGATCGGGGCGAGCCGGCGATTGCCAGACAGGAGATGGGCGAACATGGGTGTGCTCCTCGCCCTCGCATCGAGCCTCACCTGGGGGGTCGCGGATTTCATGGGTGGCCTCGCCTCCCGGAGGGCCGGCCCGGTTCAGGTCCTCAGCGTCTCGTACCCGGCGGGCGCCATCGTCATCACGCTCTTCGCGATCCTCGTCATCCCGGGCAGCCTCTCGAGCGGGGTTCTCATCTGGGGGGTGGGCGCGGGGATCGTCGGAGCGGTTGCGATCGGGCTGCTCTATGCAGCCCTCTCCCGCGGGCCCATGGGCATCGTGTCGCCCGTCACCGCCGTCATGGCCGGAGCGGTTCCCGTTCTCGTAGGCGTCGCGCGGGGGGAGACTCTCTCGGCCCTCGCCATCGGTGGCATTGCCTGCGCGGGCGTGGCCGTCATCCTCGTGAGCAGGGAGACGGGCGAACAGGCGCGAGTCCGGCCCTCGACGATCGGACTGGCCCTCGCCAGCGGTGCCGCGATCGGCGTGTACCTCTCGGCGATCGGGCTGGCCCCGGCAGACTCCGGGGTGTGGGCAGCGGCCATCGGACGATGGACCTCGACGGTCCTGCTGGTCGCGGTCCTCATTGCCTTCGCGCGGCCATTCGTGCGCACTGGTTTCCCCTGGCTCCTCGTCGTGGTGTCGGGGGTCCTCGATGCCTGCGCGAACGGGGTGTTTCAGCTCGCCTCACAGCGCGGCATGCTCTCAGTCGTCGCGGTCGTCGGATCGCTGTATCCGGTCGCGACCGTCATCTTGGCCTGGGTGCTCCTCAAGGAGCGCCTCAACGCGGTCCAGCTCGTCGGGGTAGCACTCGCACTCCTAGCGGCGGCCACGCTGTCGCTCACCTCCTGAGCAGCGTGCAGCGGGCGACGGCGCGTACCCTCGCGGGCATGGCAGACCTGCGCGTTCGTGATCTCGTGGATGCCCTCGACACGGCATACCCGCCTTGCCTCGCCGCAGACTGGGATGCGGTCGGTCTGACGTGCGGTGACCCTGACGACGTGGTCGAACGGGTGCTGTTCGCGGTCGACCCGGTGATGTCGGTGGTCGACGAGGCGATTGAGACCGGAGCCCAACTCATCGTGACGCACCATCCGCTGTTCCTGCGCGGGGTGCATTCCGTGGCGGCCACCGACGCCAAGGGCCGTCTCGTCCACCGGCTTATCTCCAACGGCATCGCCCTGTTCTCGGCCCATACGAACGCCGACCATGCGAATCCCGGGGTGTCCGACGCCCTCGCTGCGGCCCTCGGCCTAGTGGTGCAGCGACCCCTCGTCCGGCAGGAGGGCGACCCGGCGGGCGTGGGCACCGGGCGGGTATGCGAACTCGCCGAATCGGTGACCCTCGAGCAGTTCGCCGAGCATGTCGCCGTCTCGCTGCCGGGAACCCGCCATGGCGTGCGGGTCGCGGGCGACCCGCAGCGGGAGATCCGAACGGTCGCGGTCTGCGGCGGAGCGGGGGATGGGTTCCTGCGCGAGGCCGCCGGCTTTGACGCCTACGTCACGTCCGACCTCCGCCACCATCGAGCCCAGGACCATCTTGCCGAGAGCGCCTGCGCCCTCATAGACGTCGCCCACTGGGCGAGTGAGTGGCCATGGCTGGAGCAGGCAGCGACGGCATTGCGTTCCGGCGCTGCCGTGCGCGGCGGTACCGTAGCCACGAACGTTTCAACGCACCCCACCGATCCGTGGACCGCCCACCTAGGGAGCACCAGCTGAACGCCGAAGCCTCTGCCCAGCACCGCCTCCTCGACCTCCAGGAGAAGGACACCCGCCTGGCCCAGATCGCGCACCGGGTCAAGACCCTCCCCGAGGCGGCGGAGCTCGCCGAGCTCCAGACCCGCTTCGCGCGTGCGCGCGACGAGGGGGTTGCCGCCGAGGTCATTGCCGATGACCTCATGCGCGATCAGGCGCGCGCTGACACAGACGTCGAGCAGGTGCGCGAGCGGGCGAGGCACGACCGCCAGCTCATGGACTCGGGTGCGGTGAACGACCCCAAGCAGCTCACGAATCTCCAGCACGAGCTCGAGTCGCTCGCGCGGCGTCAGGCCGAGCTCGAGGACGTCGAGCTCGAGATCATGGAGCGGGTCGAGGGGGCGGCCGCAGCGGTGCGCCAGCTCCACGCCCAGCGCGACAGCCTCGCTGCGGAGCGAGATGCCAAGGCCGACACCGTGCAGGCGCTCATCGCCGATCTCGATGACGAGCGGTCGATCGTGACGGGGAAGCGAGCGGTGATCGCGGCCGAGATTCCCGACGACCTTCTTGCCCTCTACGAGCGCATTCGCGCTGATCAGGCGGGGGTCGGTGCCGCGCACCTGCATCGCGGCCGCTGTGGCGGCTGTCGCCTCGAAGTGCCGCCGAGCGAGATCGAGCGGTTGCGCAAGGCACCTTCGAACGAGGTCATCCGATGCGAGGAGTGCCGTCGCATCCTCGTCCGCACGGCTGAATCCGGCCTGTAGCCCGACGATGACCAGATCGCTCATCGTCGAAGCCGACGGCGGATCGCGGGGCAATCCCGGCCCGGCCGCGTTCGGTGCCGTCGTCCGTGATGCCGTGACCGGCATGGTCCTCACCGAGGTGGCCGGCTACATCGGCACCGCGACGAACAACGTGGCCGAGTATCGCGGGGCCATCGCCGGCCTCGAGCAGGCGCGGGCACTCGACCCCGCTGCAGTCATCGAAGTGCGCCTGGACTCAAAGCTCGTCGTCGAGCAGATGTCGGGGCGCTGGAAGATCAAGCACCCTGACATGCGCGACCTCGCACTCGAGGCACGCAGGGTGCTTCCGGCCGGCCAGGTGAGCTACTGCTGGGTGCCGCGGGCCGCGAACGCGCTCGCCGATGCCCTCGTCAACGAGATCCTCGACCTCGCGCTCGCGGGCGGACAGGCCGAGATCCTCCGCACCGTCTCACTGCTCCCCGAGGACCTCGATCGGCAGGACATCGTGGGGTCGGCGGAGGAGGCTCACGTTCGCGCGCTCGTCGACACGACTGCGCGACCGGCCAACCAGCTCGTCGGCTGGGCTGATCTCGGGGCGCCGACGGTGACCGTCATGGCCAGGCATGGCGCGACCGCCTATAGCGTCGACAAGCGATTCAGCGGTCGCGGTGGTGCTGACCTCCCGCTCGCGCCGATCGGGCTCGCCCAGGCAAGGGCCCTCGCCGAGGAGCTGCTGCAGCGAGGCGGAGCCGACATCATCGTGACCTCGCCGCTCCTGCGAACCCGCCAGACCGCTGAGATCGTCGCCGGCATCATCGATGCGCCTGTCCATGTGGAGCCGGACTTCGAGGAGTGCGCCTTCGGCGATTGGGACGGGCTGACCTTCACCGAGGTCCAGTCACGCTGGCCGGAGCAGGTCGCCGAGTGGCTTGCCTCGACTGACATCGCGCCGCCGGGCGGTGAGTCCTTCGCCGAGGTTCGCGTGCGCGTCGACCGTGGCCGGCGACGGGTGATAGACCAGTTCAGCGGCCAGCGGGTCGTGGTCGTCGCGCACGTGACACCGATCAAGGTCATGGTCGGCCTCGCTGTCGATGCGCCGCTCACCAGCCTGTTCCGCATGGAGCTCTCGCCATGCTCGATCACGACGCTCGCCTGGTTCGCCGACGGAAATGCGTCGATGTTCGGGTTCTCGGAGGCGTCGCACCTTCGCGACGTCCAGACCCCGCACGGGACGTGACGCTCAGACCTCGCCCACGATGATGTCAACGAGCGAAGGCGCTCCCTGACGCCTGGGTGCCTGGAGCTCGGCCTGGTAGCCAAGGGCTACGAGGACGTCGATGAGGTCTGCGATGGTCTTCGGATGCGTGGTGGCCTGCGCAAGGCTTCGCACGATCCGCCCCTTCGTTGCCTTGTTGTGGTGGCTGACGATCGAGCGCTTGCCCTCATGCTCGTGGAGCACGCGCCCGACGACGCTGCGGCCGGCAATGCCCGGTGGGATCGGGCCGAGGGCCACGTAGGAACCCGACCTGAGGTCGAGGATGACGCCCGGCTGCTGCGCGAGCTCGCCGCTCACGTGCTCGCGCCAGACCGCTGGCATCGTGCCGAGCGTCGGTAGGCAGGTGTCGCCGCTGAGCCGGTAGGCGGGAATGAGGTCGTCTGGCCTGACCAGGCCGAACAGGGCTGAAGAGATCGCGACGAGCCGGTTGAGGCGGCGCCGATCGGCGGAGCGCAGGCTCCCGGCGTCGAGGGCCTCGAAGAGCACGCCGGTATAGACATCGATCGCGAGGCCGGCCGGCGCGCGCTTGAGCGAGGCATTGGCCCGAACGTGGCCGGCCTGGGTCGGACCAAGGCCGAGTGCGGTGGCGGCTGTCGCTGGCTCAGATGAGCAGAACCTGATGAGGGCGCTGAGAACCCCCCGGCGCGTCTTGGCGAGCCCGTCGAAGGAGAGCGTCGCGAGGTCGAGCGGCGCGCCAAAGGGCGGTGGGGTCTTGCCCTCGCTGGGAGGAAGCAGGATGAGCACGCCTGTGACGGTAGCGGAGCGGCGAACGTGTCATGCTCTGGGCATGAGGATGCACAATCATCGACCGCCAGCGATCATCCGTGCGGGGGTCATCCGTGTCGGGATCGCCGGATCAGCATGCGTCGTCCTGCTCGGCGCATGCGCCGGCTCGAGCTCCGCGGACCATCCTTCGGGTGGAGCGTCGGGTCACGGGTCTGCCGGGTCGGCGTGCGAGGAAGCGGCCGTTGGCGACACCCTCGGCCATATCGTCGGTGAGGCGCAGATGGTAGTCGCATCGATCGACAGCCTCGAGTGCAGTGGTGACTGGGCATCGGTCTCGGCGACGGTCGCCGGCAGGGACGAGGGCAGCCAGCCGTTTGCCGAGGTGTTCCTCCTTCAGCGAGACGGGGATATCTGGGTGCTCAAGGCCCGCGAGACTGCATGCGGCACGTTCTCCCCGGGCGGACCGAGGCCCACGGATGCCGAGGTACCGGCCGACCTGTGGGAGGCCGTGTGCCTGGCGAGCTGAAGGGCCTGCGGGGACCTCACCCGATCAAGGCCGTGCTCGTCGTCGTCATCATCGTGGTGATCCAGATCGCGCTGCCCAGCGAGGTGACGCCGGGCCCAGCCTGGCTCATCATCGTCGTTGAGCTGTCCGGGATCCCGATCGTGTTCATCTCTCGAACCTTGGGCATGGTCGCGACGAAGCGCTTTCGGCATGTGATGGACGTCTACTTCTTCCTCCTCATCTGTTCGGGCGCAACGAATGCCTTCCTCCTCCTCGTCGCAGCCCTCGACGACTCTGGCAGCTCAGGCATTGCGCTGCTCTTCGCCGGCTTCGGCGTCCTGGCGATCAACGTGCTCACCTTCGGACTCATCTACTGGTGGATCGACGGCGGCGGCCCGCTACGGCGGATGCAGGGGCAGGTCACCCGGTGGGATTTCCAGTTCCCGCAGCAGCAGGCCCTGGTTGAGGAGTGGCATCCGATGCTCTTCGACTACCTCTACGTCGCCTACACGAACATCCTGGCGTTCAGCCCGACCGATGCCATGCCATTGACCCACCGGGTGAAGCTCCTGTTCACAGTCCAGTCTGCGATCTCTGTCCTCACGGTCGTCGTGACCGTCGGCCACGCGATCAACGTCCTGTCAACCTGAGCGGCTCCGGCTGGCAGGAAGCCCTCAGTCGACGGGCGATGTTGCATGGATGGCGATCCGCAGTTGCAGGCCGCCGAGCGGGCTGTCGAGGAGGTCGATGCGGCCTCCGTGCGCATCGACAACGGCGCGCATGATGCTCATGCCGAGGCCGAATCCGCCGCTGGTTGTCGAGCGTGATGGGTCAAGGCGGGTGAAGCGCTCGAGCGCCACCGCCCGCTGCTCCGGCGCAATGCCCGGGCCCGCATCATCGACAGTGAGCGTGGTCTGGCCGTCATGCTGGCGCAGGGTGACTCGAATGGGCGACCCGGCTGGCGTGTGCCGGGTGCAGTTCTGCACGAGATTCGCGACGAGTTGCCGCCACGCGTCCTCGAGGCCGAACAGGTCTGCGGACTCGATGTCGAGCTCGACGGTGCGATCAGGGTTGAGCGCGGCCAGATCGTCGAAGCTCTCCCGAACGACGCGTGCAAGGTCGAATGCGGCGAAGTTCGCGGCCGACACGGCGTCCATCCGTTCGAGGAGGAGCAGTTGGGTCACGAGCCGCTCGAGGCGCCGGCTTTCGCTCTCGATGCGCTCGAGGGCACGAGTCGACAGTTCGGCTGACTCCCCGCCGTCGCGCTGGAGCAGTTCGACGTAGCCGCGGATCACGGTGAGCGGTGTGCGGATCTCGTGCGATGCATCCGACACGAATGTGCGAAGGCGCTCCTCTGATGCCTCGACCGTGGCGATTGACGTGGTGAGCGACCCGATCATGAGGTTGAGCGACTCCGAGAGCTCGCCGAGCTCGGTTCCGGGCCGTGCGGTCGGCACGCGCCGCTGGGTGTCGCCGAGTGAGATGGCGTGCGCGGCATGCACCATTGCGTCGACCGGCCGGAAGAAGCGCCGCACGATCGCCCACGCGGCGATGGCGCCGAGCAGTGTCACGGCGAGGACGCTGCCGATGATGGCGACCGCAAGGCGGGTGAGATTCTGCGCGACGTCACCGAGCGGCGCGGCCGCAATGATGATCGCGCGGCCGGGGGGCTGCCGCACGATGACGCGGTAGGACGGACTGCCCTCGACCGAGACCGGGGACACTCGTGCTGCGGCGACGGATTCGCTGGTCAGCTGCGGAAACGGCAGCGGGTCCGAGCCGAGGCCGGCCTGGCGCAGGACGGTGATGGTCCCGTCGCGGCTGAAGCGGGCGAGCGCGACCGGGCTGTAGACATCGTCGGGCACCGGGCGCGGGTTCGTGGCCAGGCTCCTCACCCGTGCATCGGTGATAGCGCTCTCGAGGGTGGTGTCGATGGTGTCGTATTGCAGCCGCGACGAGGTTACATACGCGAGTGCGCCGAGTGCGGAGGTCGAGACGAGGATGAGGATTGCGGTGAGGAGTGTGACCCTCGCTCGAAGGGTCATGTCGGGCCCTTGCTGCCCGTGAGCTGGTATCCGACGCCACGGACCGTGCGGATGCTCAGTTCCGGTCCTAGCTTCTTGCGCAGGTAGGAGATGTAGGTCTCGACAACGGTCGTCTCGAGCCCATCGTCGATGCCCCAGACGCGGCGCAGCAACTGGGCCTTGGAGAGCACGCGGCCTGCGTCCTCCATCAGCACCTGGAGCAGCCGGAATTCGGTGGCGGAGAGCTCGATGATCTCGCCGTCGCAGGTGACGGCGTGCTGGTCGGTATCGAGGCTGATGGCGCCAACTCGCAGTGTTGCCTGCGGCACTGCGCCCTGGGCGCGGCGGAGCACCGCCTTCACTCGCAAGGTGAGCTCCTCGATGCCGAAAGGCTTCTTGACGAAGTCATCGGCGCCGAGCTCGAACCCGGTCTTCGTGTCGTCGCGATCCTGGCGCGCGGTGAGGATGATGACAGGGGTCTGGTCACCGGCCTCGCGCATCCTGGTGAGGACCTCGAATCCGTCGACGTTCGGCATGTTGATATCGAGGACGACGAGGTCGACCGGTGCCTCGCGAAGGAGCCTCAGCGCTGCCATTCCGTGCGAGGCGGAGGAGGTGCGGTAGCCGGCGAGCCGCAGGGCATCGCAGATGAGGTCATTCACTGCGGGCTCGTCATCGACGACGAGGATCGTGCGGCTCACCTTGCCTCCGTTTCATTGATTCGACAACTGTAGGGCGACCGCGCCCGTGTGGGCCGCGGCCGCCCTGCAGCCGGGGGGAGCAGTTATGCGGCGCGGGGGCCTTGGTTATGCGGCGCGGGGACCTTGGTTATGCGGCGCGCGGGCCGTGTTCGCGAGCCGGGCGGGCAGCCTCGATCGCGTCGGCCTGCGACAAGGTGATGGTGCCCGCGGAGACGAGCGATGCAAGCACCGCCTCGGGCTTGGTGGCAACGGCGTCCATGGCGGTCTTCACTGCGGCGTGCACCTCCCGGGCCAGTTCGCGGGTGACGACGCCCGAGCGGACGAGCCCCCGCATGCCCTGACGACCATCTGCTGCAGCGATGGCATCAGACTGCGACTCGGTGAGCGTCCCGGCCGAGACGAGGCCGGCGAGTGTCGATGACTCGACCCTGTCATGGGCGGCCTTGTTGGCGTCGTGCGCGGCAACCATGGCGACCTTGACCGCGGTGGCTTGGGCCTGGGTCAGGGTGCCTGCGGTGACGAGGGAGCTGAGGGGCGCCTTGCCCGGGTCCTTCGCGACACCGGCCGCGGAGGCGCTGCTCGCGGCGCCGGTCATGCCGACGACGGCCAGGGCAAGGGCCCCGGTTGCGAGGGCGGCGCGGGTGGCGAGCGATGTGCTGAGGTTCATGGGTTCTCCTTCATCGGTGAGCCCCCGACGGGCGCTCGGTTCAGTAGGTCAACCATCCAGCGCGTTCATTTGAGGAGGCTGGGACAACCATGTGCGTTTCATGTGAGTCGGAGCGCGTAGGCTTCGTTCGGACGAGTCGGCCGGGTGATCGCGGCGCGAGCAATCGCATCGAGGAAAGTCCGGACTTCACAGGGCAAGGTGGTGGGTAACGCCCACCCGGGGTGACCCGCGGGACAGTGCCACAGAAAACAGACCGCCAGGAGCGATCCTGGTAAGGGTGAAAC
>WLOY01000116.1 GCA_009699015.1 Actinomycetota bacterium
GATCGCCGATAGCTGGGCGGCGCCGTCTGTCGGAGACGATTGGCAGGCCCAGGGATCGGGCGATAACGAGCTCCTGGACCCGCGTCGCTGGGCCAGGCCCTGACTGAAACAATCGATCCATGTCTACGCTGGCGATCCTGCAGGCTCGGGTGTCGTCGACCAGGCTGCCGGGCAAGGTCCTCGCCCCAATCCTCGGAGAGCCGATGATCGCCCGGCAGGTCGAGCGCATTGGGCGAGCAAGCCGCATTGATGATCTCGTCATCGCCACATCGAGCGATCCGTCCGATGACCCGCTGGCCGCATGGGCGGAGGCCGAAGGCATCACCGTCTACCGCGGTTCGCTCCACGACGTCTTAGGTCGCTTCGTCGGTGTCATCGCAGCGCATGCGCCCGACACGGTGGTGCGCCTGACGGCCGACTGCCCACTCGCGTCGCCAAGCGTGATTGATGCGGTGATCGACCATTTTACGGCGTCGGATGTCGACTACTGCTCGAACACCCTGACTCCAACATTCCCGGATGGGCTCGACGTGGAGGTCGTGAGGGCCAGGGTCCTGACCGAGGTCGCCGAGATCAGCACCGACCCTGCGGAGCGTGAGCATGTGACGCTCGGGGTCTACAGGCGTGCGGAGCAGTTCACTCTGGCGAACTACGCGGGCAACACGGACCTCTCATCGCTTCGATGGACAGTCGATACCGCCGGCGATCTCGCCTTTGTCAGACGCGTCTACGAGGCGCTCTACGAATCGACCCCCGGCTTCGAGACCGGGGACATCCTCGACCTCATCGAACGAACCCCCGGCCTCGGGCGAACGACCGACGATGGCATCCGTAATGCTGCTCTGCGGGGCCTTGATACCGGGATGATGAATCAGTAAGCGTTGTAGTCGTAGCCGAGGTTAATGCTCCTGCCAGCCTCTGAGCCAGCGACACCTCACCGGACTGTGACGAGCGAATACAGATAGAAGAGGGCGAGAGCGGCTCCAGCCCCTGCGATCACCGCGACTTGCAAGGGCTGCCTCCACAAGCCCGCCAGCCCGCCTCGCACAGGCGCCCACAGGATGGCCAGGCCGAGGGGAATCGTGGGGATGTACCAGAGAGCGAAGTTGATGAACTGGTGAATGAAACTGTGGGGCCTGGCGAGGAGGAACCACCCAAGCGGTCCGAGGAGCGAAATGAACCAGGCCGCTCCCATCGCCGACTCACGGACTTGTGCGTCGTCGATGTTCGATCTTCCAAGGCCGATGAGGATGACCGTGGCGCAAACGCACAGGAAGGCGACCATGGTGAAAATCTGAATGAACGGCAGCGCGGCTGGAGAGCCAATGATGGGCATTCCGAGGTAAATCTCGAGAACGCGGTTTGGACTGACGGAAAGGGATTCTGCGAACATCGGATCAACCTGCATGCCCGTAGAGCCCGTACGCTTGGCGGCGTTGTAAACGAGGCTGTTCACGCCCTCGGCGGCACTTCCAAGCCTGATCCACAGCTGGAGGACCTGAATCAATCCAGCTGCAGCAAATCCAAGGACCGCTCCGATGAAACCGGTGATGACGAGGAGAAAAGCCTGCCGAAGCTTGTAGTTTCGGACAACTGCGTAGTACGTGAGCACAGCCAACTGGCAGGCAACCACCACCGTGAGAAACTCATAACCTGAGAGGGCTGCCAGCAGAGTGAACCCAAAGGACACAGCTAGAACGCGCAAGTTCGTGTCGCGCCCGTATGTGAACAGCGCGATGAGTGCTGCGGCTGGGAGAACCTTGAGTCCGATCATCCAGTAGGTGCTGTGTGCCATCGCGCTGGGCCAGGGCTGCAACAAGGCAACGATGACGAGGGCGGCCGCCCCCTTGGACAGTGCCCGTGACACGAAACCCACGGCTGCGGTGGCGAGGAGTGCGTTGCCGGCAGCCACGAGGGCATACATGAGGGGAACACCAAACCAGCCCCACGAACGGAACAGGGTTGACGGCAAGGTGAGGAGCCATCCGCCGAAGCCGGTCTGACTCGTGTAGACGTCGCGGCTGCTGCCGAGCAGCATCTGCGACGAAAACATGCCTTCCTCGACGTTTTGCTCTAGTCGCATGGAAATTAAGACGTCCGACTCGCTTCCAAACACATTGTGAAAGTCACTGAACCCGAACCCGTCGTGCCACACATTGACCTTGGAGCCAAGCAACCAATCCACGATCACCAGGTGCGGTGCCCAGTTGAACGAGATGAACAGGGCGATGAACACGAGGCATAGCGCGAACCAGTCTCGGCGTCGTAAGGTGGCCAATCGAGCCTTGACTTGGTCAGGGCGCTTGATTTGATCGATACGAAGTTCACGGGCCACCTGAATCATCCTTCCTCCGAAGAGTTGTTGGTGCCCATGGGTGGCCAAACGTTCACCTGTGCTGTGGCGTCGGTCGACCGGGAGAGGCCTCTTGCGAGTGAGTCGAGACGGGTCCACGTGAGCCCCAGCATCGCGAGGATTGAGGCCTGCCCGAGCCCGATCACCACCATCAGCGTGGTCCACCCCTCGGGCGTCTGCCCACGCAGAACGAGAAATGCGAGTGCATACGCTGCCGCTCCTAGACCGAACATCGCAGATAACGCGGCAATGGCGAGTGGGATGGCGGAGCCGAAACTCGTTCCCTTCGTTGTGAGAGCGATGCCCTCACGCAGACGATGGGAAAACGATTCAGTGCGCTGCCGAGGAAGATCAGACTCGATCACCAAACGTTGGACGGGCAGCTCCGCGGCGATGACAGCGATTTTCGACTCAAAGGACGTTGCGCCCAGCAACTCCTGAAGCGCCCGACGGGAGTATGTGCGAGACACCGCCTTGCGAACAGGGGCATCGAATGGGCGCAGGCGATTGACGAGGCGATAGAAGACTCTGCTGGAGAGCGCGCCAACCCTCCCGGTCACTTCGACAAGTTCGGTTCCGCTGTCTGTCGGGACTAATAGTCGCTGGAGCGTGGGGCCATCGAGGCGATCGATGGGGCCGTGCCACTCGACGATGAAGTCACCGACAGCTCGTGCCAGACCGGCGATCATCGCGCTGTCTGGAGTTGCGCGCATGTGGGTGGTGACGATTGTCAATGGCCCGGTGGTCGCTAACGACTCGTAGGCGGCCGGGACGACCCCGTAGGGGGCCACGATGACGATTTCGTGATCGCGGGATTCCTGGTCGAGTGCACGATCAAGGGCTTCGCAGGCGGACGGATCCGGCAGCGCGTCGAGGCAGAGGACGACGCTGACGTAGGCGTGCTTCAAGGAAGTTCCCTGTCCAGTTCGAAGAGCGTGCTGACCTTGCCGGAGAATACCGTGTAGACGTTCTTGTCGGGCTCCTTGTGCACGAGAGTAGGCCGCGCATCGTCGACCTCAGTCGATGCGAGAACTGCCTTCACCGTCAGCAGGCTGCCAGTCGGGGAGAACGATGAGGCCCTCTTGAGGAAGAGCGACAGCTGCTGCAGTTGATGGGTGACCGCGCTCGGGGGGCGAACCGGGCAGGACGTGCAATCCGCTAGGTGCATGGCGTTGCAGCCGTCCCGTTCATCCTGACAACTGAATCTTGGCTCACCCTTCGCCCTGCGCAGGGGGGTTAATCCGACGCTGGTCAGTGTGACATCGGGGCTGTGGCCGAAGGGCATGAGGGACCAGAATGGCCCGTCCATCACCGTGAAACCCAAGTCAGCGAGATCTGGCGAAACCCTGCCGGTGAGCACTTCAGCGAGTTCGAAGGTCAGGGGAAACGGCTCAAGGCCGAGTGACGTTCGCATCCCATTGGTGCTGGCATAGGTCGCCAAGACAACGCCGGAGGCCTCAAGGACTTCGCCGGAATCCAGCGTGATTTGGACTCGGTCACGGCCCGCGGTACCGCCAATGACCTTGACGCCGCATGTAACCGTGATCTCCGAGCGACTGCGTATTTCGTCCGTCAGCAGTGCGCGAAGAGTCGTCGCATCGAACGAGGGCTCCTCGACCCGGAAGGCGCGAGCGATGGTCCCCCTATGAAACCAGCGATGCGGGTCAACCTCCTCCGTTGGCACCCCAAGGCGAGCGGCGAAGTCCGCGAAGGCGCTCGGGGTTGTCTTCGAGTTGTGCGTGGCGACCGCGTAAATCTGAGTGAAGTCCCGAATAGCCGTGGGAAAGCGTGATCGGAATTGTCGGTAGCTCGCGAGGGTTTCGCTGGCCGTGACAATGCTGCGCGGGTAGTGCAACCCGGTGTGAAGTCGCGCCTGGTTAACGAATGATGCCCGGCCGAGGAACTCTGAGCCTTGCTCGATCAGGATGACCTCATTTCCTCGATCAGCTAGGACGGTGGCGGCGTAGCAGCCAAACAAGCCTCCGCCGACGACGATCCACCGCACGTCCGCTCCTCGTTTGGTCGATTCCACCCGCAACCGCATTGTCCCCAAACGATGGACCAAGGAAGCGGTCGTCGCCGCTCGCTTCTCGTCACCATTTCGCGCGGTCCCCGAAGGCTATCGCGATGACGCCTCGGCAATTGGCGCGCCGATAAGGTGTTGGCGTGGCGATTCTCATTGGTTCGACGGGGTTTGTTGGCGGACACTTAGCTTCGAACTACTCCTTCGACGAGCAAGTGCATCGGTCAGATGTGTCGAAGATCACCGGAAGCGTCACGGATCTTCTTGTATGCGCCGGACTGCCTGCCGAGAAGTGGCGAGCAAATAAGGAGCCCGCCGCAGACTGGGCGAACATGTCACACCTTGCCCAGATCCTCACGACCGTTGACGCTGACCGGGCAGTGCTGGTATCCACGATCGACGTCTACCAACCGCCAGTCGGTGTGGATGAGTCAAGCCCAGCAAACTTCGATGGCACGGGGGCGTACGGCGCCAATCGAGCGTGGTTCGAAGCCTTCTTCCGAGCTCAATTCAATGACTCGCTCATTTTGCGCCTGCCCGCCCTATTCGCTCATGACGTGCGAAAGAACCTCGTACACGACTTGCTCCACGGTCGGTCGGACCAGTGGGCAACGGTGAGTCCGGCTTCGACGTTCCAGTTCTTCGACGTGACGCAGACCTGGAATGTCATCGAACAGGCATGGACACAGGGCACCAAGCTCCTCAATGTGTCGAGTGAGCCCGTCGCTGCCCAAGAGGTCGCCGATATCTTTGATGTCACGCTGCAGGCGCGAACTGCGGCATCCACCTATGACATGCGCTCCCGTTATGCCAAGGAGTTCGGGGGATCGGACGGCTACCTGTACACCCGGGCTTCGACGCTCGACGGGATCGCGGCCCTTCGCGAGATCGAATCGCGCACATGAGGCTCTCGATCTCGAACCTCGCCTGGCCGGAGGCCTCGGTCGCAGCAACTGCACCGCAACTGACTGCCGCCGGCCTCAACGGGCTGGAAGTCGCACCCACCGCCGTATGGCCTGATGCTCCAAGGGTGCCCGCGCGCGAGGTCAAGGAGTACGCCCGGGAGTGGCAGGATCATGGATTATCAGTTTCGGGAATCCAATCCTTGATGTTCGGGCATCCGCAGTTCCAACTATTCGACCGCGAAACATGGCCCGAGATGCTCGAGCATCTCACCGCCATGATCCGCCTCGGCGAGGCGCTCGGTACCCATACAGCAGTGTTCGGATCACCGAAGAATCGAGTCAAGGGCAACCTTGCTGATCATGAAGCGAACCTGATCTGCGCTGAGTTCATGCACCTTCTCATCCCCGTGCTCATGGATTGCGAGATTGTGTTGACGCTCGAGCCCAACGCACCCGCGTACGGAGCCGACTACCTCACCCATTACGTCGATACGGTCGTTGTCGCCGACCTCGTGGCATCTTCGTGGGTGCAACCTCAGGTTGACACGGGCTGCCTGAGCATGGTCGGGGACGATCCAGCGGGTGCCATCCGCGCGCGCACCCCTGCCCACGTGCACATCAGTTCACCGAACCTCGCTGCACCACCTGGGCCGGTGGACCACGACGCGGTTCGCCAGGCCCTCATCGACGCCAACTACGAAGGTTGGGTGGTGCTTGAGATGCTGAAATCCGGATCAAAACCTCTTGACACGGCTGTGGAATCGGCGGCTTGGCTTGCTACGACCTACAGAACCGAGGGCACGTGACTAAGTGGCCGTCCCGAGAGGTTACGGACGTCGACGGAGTCCCGCGCTATCGCATCACCACCTTCCGAGATTGCGTGGCTGAATGCGCGCTCGTGATCCCCGTCTTGAATGAGAATGGTCGCTTGACCGGGCAGATCGGACGGATCAAGGAGCTGAATCCGGATGTTGATGTGATCATCGCGGACGGAGGCAGCACCGACGGATCCACCGATGTCGATGCTCTCGCCGACCTCGGTGTCACGGCCCTCCTGACGAAGACCGGGCCTGGGAGGTTGTCGGCCCAACTACGGATGGCCATTCACCACTGCATGTCTGCGGGCTACGGTGCCGTGATCACGATGGATGGCAACGGCAAGGATGGCGTTGACGGAATTCACGGCATCAGGGAGGCCCTGAAGGACGGATACGACTTCGTCCAAGGCTCCCGATTTGTTCGTGGGGGAGTCTCGTCGAACACTCCGAGCGACCGCTATCTCGCGATCAGACTCATCCATGCCCCGATCACCAGCCTCGCTGCTCGCCGGTGGTACACCGACACAACGAACGGATTCCGCGGCCACTCCAGGAGACTCCTCCTCGATCCCCGCGTGGCGCCCCTTCGCGACGTGTTCGACTCCTACGAGTTGCTCGCCTACCTCCCCATTCAGTCCGCGAGGCTGGGCTTTCGCACCACCGAAGTCCCTGTGGCCCGTTCGTACCCCAGTGGTGAAGCGCCGCCCACCAAGATTCACGGCACCAATGCGCACCTGAACCTGATGCGCATCCTCCTCAAGGCCAGTGCTGGTGGGTACGCACCTTGAGCTAGGTGCGGAGCCTCGTCGGCATCCTTCCGCAAGAGTCTGCCGCCGATTCGTGTCGGGTCGCTTGGCTATCCCAGTGCTGCCGTGGGCCCAGCTGCCTGTGAGAATACTTCCGTGCCTGCGCCGGATGTGTCGATGGCGATCCGATCACTTTTCGCGGCCCTCCGCAGCAACGGGGCGTTCTATCTCGGCACTTTGCTACTCACGTTTGTCCTCGCCCAATTCGCCCAGCACCTGTGGCCGACGCAGACCCTCCTCAAAGGCCAGCCTGCGTCTGTGGTCGTCAGTTTCACCGGCTTCGGGATTGCCCTCGTTGTCTGGTGGATCTACCGACCCCGTGACTCGTGGCCACCGGTATTGGTCGCGCTTCTCGCGGCTTGGGCCGTACTTTGGGGGGTCGTTGTCGGCCTGTCGATTCTTCACGACGATCTGTTCAACCTGACCTCCTTTCTCGTTCTGCCGATCCTTGCCATGATCTGGCTGAAGAAGCCGAGCCTGCCTGCCACCTTCATCGCGGGTGATGTGTTCGCATGTGGTCTGGTGGTGATTGCACTTGCGAGTCAGGTGCTCATCGTCATCGGGGTGCGTGAGATTGACTTCCAAGGCTGGAACCGGCTCGCGACCCAGACCCAGGTGATGGAATTCGCCTACCGGTATTTTGGCGCGGTGCTCGGGGATTGGCCCGGCCCCATGGCCCGATGGTCTGGCCCGTTCGGAAACGTCAACTACGCGGGGCCGATCGGTGCCTTCCTTGTGATTTACGGCCTCCTCCGTCCTTGGAAGCAGCGCGTCGGGTTCGTCCTCGCGGGGGTCATCATTGTCCTGACCAGTGACTCTCGAACCTCCGTTCTCTCCTGCGCCGTGGGGGTCGCGGCGCTCATCGCTCTATCGCCGAAACTGGGCAGCCTGCGCACAGCGAAATGGCTGCGCGTGGCGGCGCCGGCAGCAGTGGCTGTGGCGGTCATCGGATACATCGCCGTGATTGATCCGACGCTGAACCAGCGAACACCGGTGTGGGAAGTCTTCGTATCGGCTTGGAAAACCTCGCCGGTGGTGGGTGTTGGGGGATCTGGGCTTCAAGACTTGATCAGCGGCGGGACCCTGGAGTGGTGGGCGAACCATGGCCACAGCATCCTCGTAGACCCGCTCGCGCGTTACGGTCTCGTGGGGGTGGCCGCTATCACGGCAGTGATCGTGGCGTCCGGTGTCGTGGCGACCCAAGCCGCTCGAATCGGGTTTGCCGCGTCGGCCGTGCTGTTTGTCACGAGCTTGGCCGACGGCTTCAGCGAGGACCTCGTCGATTGGCGCTATCTTGGTATTCAAGCGGTGCCGCTCTTGCTCGCAGGGTTGCTTGGAGCCGCATGGTTCGCCCAGCCAGTCAGGGAGAAGACGTGAAGTCCGTTCTGAAGGCGCTGATCCTGCTGCCTCTGCGCCTTGCCGATGCATACTCGCGTGCAGTGGCGCGGTTGTGGCCGAGCGCCGCCTTTGCGTGGACCGATCTCGCCTACGGGATCACTCGTGACTCCAGGGTGACCGTGCGCCACTCGACGGCAGAAGGCTCGCTGGACATGACGTTCTACACGCCCAATGCGATGTGCCGCTATCGGACGGATACCTTCTCGACGAAGGAGCCGGAAACACTCGAGTGGATCGATCGCTTCGGGGGCGACGGCGCCTTCTACGACATCGGTGCCAATGTCGGGCTCTATAGCGTCTACTACGCGAAAGTCCACGATGGCACTGTCTACGCGTTTGAGCCATCAGTTCTGAATCTTGGACTCCTGGCGAAGAACATCTCGATCAATGACCTGTCTGATCGCGTCGTGATCGTGCCAAACCCGTTGACGTCGGAGAACCAAGTCGCTCCATTTCACCTGTCGATGCTCGACGAAGGCGGGTCAATGTCGACCTTCGGTGTCGAGACAGGCCACGATGGAGCCGCCCTCGAGACCCAACTGGCCTACGGAACGACGGGCATGTCGCTCGATTTCATGGTCGAGCAGGGCCTCATCCCCCAGCCGCCCACGATGATCAAGATTGATGTCGACGGCATCGAGCACCTCATCCTCCGCGGAGCCGAAAAAGTACTCGCCCTTCCAGGCCTCCAGACAGTCCTGATCGAGGTGAACGAGGACTTTCAGGTCTTGGCGACGGAGGTTGCAGATCTTCTCCGCGCAGCCGGCCTCGCCCTCGTAGAACGTCGTCGCTCCGACATGTTCGCTGGCGGCGCCTTTGAGAACACCTACAACCAGATCTGGGTGCGAGATTCAATGACGGACGATGTAGGGGCAGCGATCGCATGACGGTTCTCCAGATAATCCGCGAGTCATTCTCACTGCTCTCCAAGCGCCACAAGTGGATGCTGGCGGCCATAACCGCGATTCAAATGGCAACGGGCGCCTTAGACCTAGCAGGCGTGCTCATCTTGGGACTCGTAACCGTGCTGTCGGTGGTAGCGGTGAGCGGAGAGGCACTCCCGACCTCAGTCCAGACCTTGGTCGATCGACTCGGTTGGGCGGGGGTGGACCCGATTTCGATTGCTGGTTGGCTATGCCTCATCGCGGGGTGCGCACTAGTGTTGAAAACCGTAGTTAATGCGCTGTTGGCGCGCAAGACTCTCCGTTTTCTAGCTAACCGTCAGGCGTCGTTGTCGGGAGAACTTACAGCTGGTCTCTTTCGCCGACCGCTGCTCGAGGTGATGTCACGAGCCAGTCAGGATGTGAATTTCCTTTTGACGGTGGGTGCGCAGGCGGCGACTGTCTCGGTTCTCGGTGCGGCGTCCGCTGCAACGGCGGATGTTGCCCTTCTCGCGATTCTGGGCTTAGGGCTTACCGTTGTGGATCCCGTGGTCACTGTATTCACCATCCTTTTTTATGCGCTTCTCGCGATAGTTTTGCAGCGCACGATGGCGCAGTGGGCTAGTCGACTCGGTTTTGAGAACACATTTGTCGACATTGAGAGTTACGTGAAGATCGGTGAGGCGCTCAGCAGTTACCGTGAGGTCACGGTTTTGGACCGCCGTGGCTTGTATGTAGAGCGCATCCAAGCCCTTCGCTGGCAGTCTGCGCGAGTCTCCGCTGATAGCCAGTTCATGTCGGCCATTCCGAAGTATGTTTTCGATGTGGCGCTTGTTGTGGGCGCCATCGCCCTGGGAGTTTCGCAGTTCGTGGTTAAGGACACAGTTGCCGCGATAGGCATCGTGGCCATCTTTCTCGTTGCGGGGTCTCGCATCTTGCCTGCGCTGATGCGGCTACAGGGAGCCTCGTTGGAAATTCGTAGGGCTGAGGCTCCTGCAATGAGGGTTTTTGAACTTGCGCGAGATTTGAAGTCGAACTCGCATGAGGTGCTATCGCTCGGTGTCACAAATCCCATCGAAATTCGAAACAGACTCAAAGCGGGGTTTCCAGACTTCCATCCAGCGATTGAAGTCGAGGATGTCTGGCTCACGTATGAAGACTCCGACGAGCCTGCAGTAGCGGGTGTGACCTTTTCCCTTCCCGAAGGGGCCTCCTTAGCCCTCGTGGGCTCTACAGGTGCGGGAAAATCAACACTTGCAGACCTCATTCTAGGGATTGTGGTTCCCGACTCCGGCCGTGTCACCTTTGGTGGCGTTTCGCCAGCCGAGGCTGTAACGAAGTGGCCGGGTGGCATCGCCTACGTGCCGCAAGAGGTTTCGCTAGCAAATGGCACGGTGCGGGAAAACGTGACCCTGGGCCTTCCCCGGGAGGCTGTTGATGACCGTTGGGTCTGGGAGGCCCTCGAGCGTGCCCATCTGGCGACTTACCTTCGTGATTTCAGGGACGGTTTGGAGACACCCATTGGCGAGAACGGCATGCGGATCAGTGGGGGCCAGCGTCAGCGCCTCGGTATAGCGCGGGCCCTGTACACCAAGCCGAGGCTCTTGGTCCTCGACGAGGCAACGAGCGCGCTCGATGCTGAAACTGAGCAAGCCATCGCTCAGACCATGCAAGACCTTGAGGGGCAGGTTACGACGGTGACAATCGCCCACCGCCTCGCCACGGTACGCCACTGTGATCTTGTGCTGTATCTGGAAGCCGGACGGGTGGTCGGGCGAGGCACCTTCGCCGAGGTGCGGAAGCAGTCACCGGCCTTCGATCACCAAGCACAACTACTCGGCCTGTGATTAAGACCGCGGTCTGTATCCTTGGGTCGGCCACAATCCCGTGCCCACGAAACGAGGTCGAATGTCAGAGCTGAGCAATTCCTCGATCTTGATCACGGGAGGCACCGGGTCCTTCGGCAAGGCCTTCACCCGTTACGCGTTGGACAA
>WLOY01000117.1 GCA_009699015.1 Actinomycetota bacterium
ACTGGTTGCCCTTCTTCGTCTGGCGCATCTCAGGATCACGGGCACCATCGGCGTTCTTCGTCGATGACGGAGCGGCGATGATCGTCGCGTCGACGATGGTTCCGCCGCGCGTGATCCAGCCCTGCTCCTCGAAGATCTCCCCCTGGGACTCCAGCAGTCTCCTGCCGAGTTCGTGCTTCTCGAGCAGGTGCCGGAAGCGCAGCAACGTCGTGGCGTCGGGGACCTGCTCGACCGTGAAGTCCAGTCCCAGGAACCGCGGCGCCACGGCTGGACGAGGTACTTGCGCCAGCACCGCGCAACGGTCGCGTCGCCGACGCCCAGGTGCGCCGCCAGCAGCCGGGTCGACCAGTGGGTCACGCCCAGGGAATTCGGCGGAGGGCGCATGGTCGCCGCGACGATCGCGTCCTCGTCCACGTGCACCGGGCGGCCCGACCGGGCCGTGTCCTCCAGGCCAGCAAGCCCCTCGGCCGCATAGCGATTGCGCCACTGGATCACCGTCGGCCGCGACACCCCGACCCTGCGGGACACCTCGCTCGTGCAATGCCCGTCCGCCGACGCCAGCACGATCCGCGCCCGCGTCACCAGCCCCGCGCGGATCGCCGTGGACCGCGACCACGCCGTCAGCGTCGCGCGATCCTCATCGGACACCTGCAGTGATTGCGTCATCAGGGACGTGACACGTCATCCCAACCAGAAACGCTACTGTCAAGGAACTATTGACGCGACACACTAGCCCGGTCTGCCGGGGGCGTCACTCATCGAGTGGGGGCAGTCCGTTGGTGGACATCACGATGAGACGTGCGATGTTGTCGGCGGCGCTGCGGACGCGGGATTCGGCGGATCGCCAGGTGACCCCACTCGTCGGTCCAGCGAGGGCGACTGCAGCGATGGCATACCCATCCACGATGATCGGCGCCGCGACTCCGAAGAGACCCAACGCGCTCTCCTCGCGCTCGTGTGCGACGCCGGTCTCGCGAATGCCTTTGAGCTCGGACAGGAACCTCTGTGGGGAGATGATCGAATAGGACGTCTTTCGCGCGAGGCCCTGTGCCACGACGGCCTTGATGTCGGCGGGGTCGCTGAAAGCGAGGATTGCCTTCCCGAGTGCCGTGCACGATGCTGCCCGCCGCGCTCCGGGTATGGTGAGGACGCGCGTCGGCTGGCCGCCCTGCATGCGCTCGATGTACACGATCTCGTTACCCGATAGGACGGCGAGATGAACGGTCAGGCCCGTGGACACGTATAACTGGCTCAGGTCATGCATGGCGATGTCCCTGAGGCCGTTGGGGCGGTTGAAGCCCACCCGGGCGCCGAGCTCGAAGAGTGAGAGGCCGAGCCGGTACATCGAGTCCTCCCGCTCGACAAATCCCGCGCTTTCGAGGTCGGCCAGCAGTCTGTAGGCGGTCGACTTCGGGAGCCCTGCTCGCCGTGCCAGGTCGCTGAGGCCGACATGGCGCGACGTGCCCCGAAAGGCGGCGAGGAGTGCGAGCGCCTTTCGCACCGCGGTTACCTGATTGGTCGTCAGGTCAGCCTGATCAACGTCGGGTTCGGCGATGTCTATCCGTCGCAGTCCCTCGGGGGTTGTCATCAGCGGATCCTTGAAGAGGCGTTGTCGTTGCGTGCCGTATCGCGGACCGCGTACCGATCCACTTGACCGATGCACGTCCATCATACATTCAGCCAGTGGAGAGGGGTACGACGTGCCGGAGTTCAACGACACGACATTCAGGGCCGTGCTCGGGCACTATCCCACGGGGGTCGCCCTCGTCACAGCGATCGGTTCGGATGGCTCGCCTGTCGGCATGATCGTGGGCTCGTTCACATCGGTGTCCATGGACCCGCCGCTCGTCGCCTACCTCCCAACGACCGGCTCGCGGATCTTCGCCAAGCTGCGAGAGGCTGAGACGTTCTGCATCAACGTGCTCTCGGCCCAGCAGGAGGTCACCTGCCGAAAGTTCGCGTCGCGTGCGGAGGACAAGTGGGACGGCGTCGCATGGGAGCTCTCGCCCGGAGGGGCGCCTATCATCGAGGGCGTCCTCGCCTGGATCGAGTGCACGACCGATTCGATCACCGAGGCGGGGGATCATTATCTGGTCGTGGGACGCGTGCGGTGCCTGGACATCCATCGGCCGGCGACACCGTTGCTGTTCTTCCAGGGGGCCTACGGACGCTTCACGATGTCGAGCGTGATTGCCCCGTCATCCCCCGAGCTTGTGGCGGCCACGCGGCTCGCGGAGCGAGTCCGTGATCGGGTCGAGACGTTGTCCGGGCAGCTGGGTGTGGTCTGCGACATTCTGGCCCCGATCGGCTGCGACCTCGCCTATGTCGGGGTAGTTGCCTCTGTGACGGATACGCGGCCAGAGCCAGTGCTGGGCTGGCGCATTCCGTTGATGACGCCGTTTGGCGAGCAGTACATCGCGTATGCGCACGAAACGGCCATCGATCGCTGGATGGACCGCGGTGGTGTCGTCGAGGACACGGAGCGGTCCCTGTTGCGGGATCAGCTTGAAGCGGCGCGGGCCCGCGGCTGGTCCATGTCGAAGCTCCCGCCAAGTCGTGAGGGAAGTTTCGTTGAAATCATGAGGGAGTACGCGAACGGCGACCTTACCCCCGCCCGCGAGCGCGAGTTGCGCCGCCTAATCGAGGAATTCCGGCTCGACTATGAGACCGGAGATGTTGACGAGGACGCCCACTATGCGCCCTTCACGTTGGCGGCCCCGGTCATCGGGCCTGATGGGGCACCGGTCCTGGTGGTGCGTCTCATCGGCCTACCCGAGTCGGCCTCTGGGAGCCAGATCCACGCCTGGGCCAAGGAACTGACCACCTGCACCACCGAGTTGGCGGGCATTCTCACGGCCTGAGCCGAAAGCCCACGGCGTAGCATTCCGTCTGGTGAGATGGAACCTTGCGCCGCAGCCCCGCACCGGATTCCATCCATTCATGCGATCGAAGGACGCCACGTGAGCGTGATCAAGCGGTTTCCACCCGCGCTGATCTCGATGACGGTGATCCTGCTGCTTTGGCAGTGGGCCTCCGGTCTCGAGAGCATGGGGAGCATGCTGCCGTCCGCGACGACTACCCTGAGCACCCTCTGGACTTCGCTCCAGCAGGCCGCAACCTGGCAGTCGATTGGCATCACGTTGCTGCAGGGGGCCATCGGCCTGGTTCTGGGAGTGTTCATCGCCGTTCCAGTGGGCCTGTTGCTCGGGCTGAGCAGGTTCGGCTACTACTCCACGCAGTTCACGCTCAATTTCCTGAGGGTCATCCCGCCCATCGTGCTCATCCCCATCCTGCTCCTGATCCTAGGCCCCACCTCGCAGATGGCGGTCTTCATCGTCGCCTGGCCTGTCTTCTTCATCATGGCGATGCAGACGGCCTATGGCGTGCGCGATACCGATCCGGTTCTTCTCGAGACCATGAGGTGCTATCGGCTCGGAGTGGCGCGGCAGATCTTCCACGCTCGCATACCGAGCGCCGCTCCATTCATGGCGCTGGGCCTGCGGATCTGCGTCGTGGTCGCTGTCCTCGGTTCCACGGTCGCGGGTCTGATCGGAGGAGCACCCGGCCTTGGCCAGGACCTCTATTACGCCGAGAGTCTTGGCCTGACCGCGGAGACTTTCGCCATCGTCATGCTGCTCGGAATCATCGGGATGGTCATCAGCCGCCTCGTCGAGTGGGCCCAGCCCCGAATTGTCTTCTGGACCGCGGGGAGCCGAGCATGAATTCGCGCCTCGTACGCTTCCTTGTCGGCGCTTGGCTGCCGATCCTCTTGATCTGGCTGTGGTGGACGCTCAGCGCCGACTCAACGAATCCGTATTGGCCTCCCCTTGAGCAGATCTGGCAGCGCTTCCTCGAGCTTTGGGTCTTCGAACAGGTGCCGATTCACGTCTTGCCGTCGCTGCGGAACCTGTTCATCGGGCTCGCGATCGGCGTGTCGGCGGGGATCCTCATCGGCGCGCACATCGGTCTTTCGAATCTGGCGGCTCGATTCATCATCCCGGTGGTCGACTTCATCCGTTCGATCCCATCGATCGCGCTCATCCCCATCTTCATCGTCTTTTTCGGCCTCGAAGGGGAGATGCGCATCGCCGTCATTGCCTTTGCGACCTGCTTCCCGGTCCTGCTGGCAACCAACCAGGGGGTGCGCAGTACCGACCCGACGCTGCTCGACACTGTGCGGGCTTTGAGGTTCTCTCCGTTCCAGATCCTGTGGAAGGTGAGACTCCCTGCCGCTGGTCCGCAGGTCTTCTCTGGCATCCAGCTCTCCGTACTGATCGGCTTCATCGTCATGATCGGTTCGGAGATCCTTGGCGCAGGCTTCGGCATCGGCGCGTTCGCCAAGATCACGGCTGACTCGTTCCTGATCGTGGATGCGTGGACGTCCACCATCCTCATGGGGCTGCTCGGCTATGTCATCTACCTAATCTTCCGGGCAGTCGAGCGCTTCGTCCTGCGCTGGTACTACGCCGCCAACAAGCTCGAGATGTGAACAAGGAGACACCGTGACCGTGGCAATCCACATCGACGATGTGAGCATGACGTACGTCTCCCCGAAGGCGACGAATCACGTGCTAGAGAAGGTTTCGTACGAGGTCGAGGAGCATCACTTTGTCTCGATCGTGGGTCCGTCGGGCGTGGGCAAGACCACGCTCCTGCGGCTTCTCACCGGGCTCATGAAGCCGTCGGGCGGTCAGATCGTGGTCGATGGGAAGGCCATTGATGGCCCACCGGAGGGACTGGCCGTGGTGCTGCAGGACTACACGCGGTCGCTTATGCCATGGCTCACCGTGGAGAAGAACATCGCGCTCCCGCTCGTCCGCCAGAAGCTGAGCAAGGAGGAGCGTCGTTCCCGGATCGCGTCGTCGCTCGAGGAGGTGGGCCTGACTGGGAACGAGAAGAAGTACCCGTGGCAACTCTCCGGCGGCATGCAGCAGCGCGTGTCCATCGCCAGGGCCTTGGCCACGCGCCCGTCCATCCTCATCATGGACGAGCCCTTCGCCTCTGTCGACGCGCAGACACGTTTCGGGCTCGAGGACTTGGTGCTGAAAGTGCGCGATGATTTCGGCATCACGACGCTGATGGTCACGCATGACATCGACGAGGCGGTCTACCTATCCGACGAGATCATCGTCCTTCATGGCAAGCCCGCGCAGGTGATCGACCAGATAGAGGTCGAGCTCGAGTTCCCACGGACGCAGTTGGACACGCGCAACAACCCGCGGTTTACGGAGCTCAGGACCCGGGTCTACGAGAAGGTGCAGGGCCTGTAGCGGCGCCAGACCGTGATCACTGGGCGACGGACGGAATCAACTGGCGACCCGGTTGGTTAGGGTCCCGATCCCATCGATCTCCACCTCCACGACATCACCATCGTGGAGATAGCCGGTCGGCTCCATGAACTTGCCCACTCCTCCCGTCGTTCCGCCGGCGATGATGTCTCCTGGGCGCAGCGGCGTGAACGTCGAGCAGTAGGCGATGAGTTCCGCCACCGAGTGGATCATCTCCTCGAGGAGCGCACTCTGTCTGACCGAGCGGTTGACCCGGGTCTGGATGCGCTGTGTGCCCGGGACGCCGAACTCGTCGGCCGTCACGATCCACGGACCTATAGAGCCGGACCGGTACCAGTTCTTGCCTGGCGTCCACTGAGCCGTATGCGCCTGCCAGTCACGTACTGAGCCGTCATTCAGGCAGGAATAGCCGAAGACATGGTCAATCGCCGTCTCGACGGGCACCTGCCACGCGTGTCGTCCGACGACGATCGCCAACTCGCACTCATAGTCGAACTGATCGGAGATCGCGGGCTTGAAAATGGGAGCAAGGTGAGGCACGAAACTGTCGAGATATCGGGTGAAGATCGTGGGGGTCGGAGGCTTGGCTGCATCCCTCCCAGTCTCAGTCCGGTGAGTGGGGAAGTTCACGCCCGCGCACAGGATCTTGGTGGCCTGGACCGGAAGCTGATACTCGATCTGATCCAGAGGCACACGGGTCGAGGCCGCCGAGAGGCGGTCACGGGTGGGGAGCCCCTCCTCGATCAGCTCGATCACCGTTCGAGCTGCGACCCCCGCCACCGAGTCGGCAGGGACAACGGAGCTTCCGGTGACGAAGCCGAATGACTCACGATCCTGGTAACGGTAACTGACAATGCGCACGGGGACCTCTGTCGGTCGATGAGTGACGTGGGGCGGCAGTGTCAGTGTTCTTCGAGGAGGGCAATTGCCCAAGGACGATGTCTCACACTGCGGCACGCGATGCTTGGTGGATGCCTGCCCGACCTGAGAGGCTCGTGGGACTCCATGGGCGGCATCGGAAGCCTGTGCGCACGGGAAGGGAACTCGCGTGACCGCGATCGTAACCGACGAGCAGGCCTGGCAGTTCGCCGAGCAACTCTACGAGGCTCGCCGCACGCGCACGCCGATAGGTGCGTTCACGGACTCCCTTCCGGACCTGGGGATGGAGGACGGGTACGCGATCCAGAAGCACCTGGTGCGGATGCTGGTCGACGACGGCGAGTCGGTCGTCGGCTACAAGCTGGGACTCACGTCGGCACCGATGCAGCAGCTGCTCGGGGTGGACTCGCCGGACTTCGGGCCGGTGTTCGCGTCGGGGGTATTCACCGACGGTGCGGTGCTGCCGGTGGACCGCTTCATCGCGCCGCGGGTGGAGGCGGAGATCGGGGTCATCCTCGGGTCGGACCTGTCTGGACCGCACTGCACGCCCGCGGAGGCGCTGCAGGCCACGCGAGGCATGGTGGCTGCGCTCGAGATCGTGGACTCCCGCATCCGGGACTGGAAGATCAAGCTGGCTGACACAGTGGCCGACTTGGCCAGCAACGGCGCGATCGCGCTGAGCAGCCTCGTCGTCCCCATCGACGGGTTCGCTCCGCGGCTGCTGGGCATGGTCTTCACGAAGAACGACGAGATCGTCGCGACCGGGGCCGGCGCTGCCGCGCTGGGCGACCCCCTGGCGGCGGTGGCGTGGCTGGCGAACACCCTGGCCCCGCTGGGAGTCACCCTCCCGGCCGGGAGCGTGATCATGACCGGTGCCTTGCACGCCATGGTCCCGGTCGCCCCCGGTGATGTGTTCCGCGCCGAGTTCGACCGACTGGGCCCGATCACGATCAGAATGGCTGGTGAATGAGAATGCGCTGCGCGATCCTGGGGTCCGGCAACATCGGCACGGACCTGATGATGAAGCTGCTCAAGGGCACGGACGCCTCCGGCTCGGGCCAGACGCCACTGGAAGTGGTGGCGCTGGTCGGCATCGACCCCGCCTCGGACGGCCTCGCGCGGGCGAAGACCCACGGGATCGAGGGCCCTCATGAGGGGCCACAGTGGATCCTCGACCATGCGGACGACATCGACATGCTCTTCGACGCGACCAGCGCCTACGTACACGTCCGGCACTACAAGCAGTACGCCGAGGCCGGGATCGTCGCGGTGGACCTCACTCCCGCGGCTCGCGGGCCGAAGGTGATCGCCGCGGTCAACCTGACCGAGCACCTGGACGCACCGAACATCAACATGGTCACCTGCGGCGGTCAGGCCACCACCCCGATGGTCTACGCCGTTCGCCGGGCGGTGGAGTCGCTGCCGTACGCGGAGATGGTGTCCACGGTGTCGTCCAAGAGCGCCGGTCCGGGCACGCGGCAGAACATCGACGAGTTCACCAAGACCACGTCCACGGCGCTGCGGGAGATCGGCGGCGCCGACCTGTCGAAGGCGATCATCATCCTGAACCCGGCGGAGCCGCCGATCATGATGCGCAACACCGTGTTCGCCGGCCTGCCCGAGGGCACCGACCACGACGCCGTCCTCGCGTCGGTCTACGCGATGGAGACGGACGTCCAGCATTACGTGCCCGGCTACCGGCTGAAGAACCCGCCGGTGATCGAGGAGGGCCCCTTCCACACCCCGGGTGGCACCGTCCCGCATCGCGCGGTGGTGCTGCTCGAGGTCGAGGGCGCCGGCGACTACCTGCCCCCCTACGCGGGCAACCTGGACATCATGACCGCCGCCGCGCAGCGCGTCGGCGAGGCCATCGCGACCCACAAGGCAGGAGTGTCGGCATGACCACCACGGCCACGGACTACCGCCTGATCGACTCCACACTGCGCGACGGGTCGCATGCCATTAGCCACCAGTACCACGACGAGGACGTCATCGCGATCGTCAAGGGCCTGGACGCCGCGGGCGTGCAGGTGATCGAGATCGCCCACGGCGACGGGCTCGGTGGCTCCTCCTTCAACTACGGGTTCTCCGCGGTGCCGGAGAAGGAGCTGATCGCCAAGGCGTGCGAGGTCACTACCAACGCGAAGATCGCGTGCCTGCTGCTGCCCGGCATCGGCCTGGCCGACGACCTGCGCGAGGTCTCCGAGATGGGCGTGTCCGTGGCCCGCATCGCGGTCCACTGCACCGAGGCCGACATCACCGAGCAGCACATCAAGGTTGCCAAGGGCCTGGGCATGGAGGCCATCGGCTTCCTCATGATGGCCCACATGAACACCCCCGAGGGACTGGTCGAGCAGGCGCTGCTCATGCAGTCCTACGGCGCCGACACCATCTACATCGCCGACTCCGCCGGCGCCATGACCACCGAGGACGTCAAGGTCCGCGTCAACGCCCTCGTCCAGGCCCTCGACGTCCCCCTAGGCGTCCACGCCCACAACAACCTCGCGATGGCCGTGTCGAACTCGATCGCAGCGTTCCAGGAGGGCGCGAGGAACCTCGACGGCACGTCTGCGGGGCTCGGCGCGGGCGCAGGGAACTGCCCTACCGAGATCCTCGCCGCCGTCAGCGACAAGTACGGCATCAGCACCGGCGTCGACGCCCTCAAGCTCATGGATCTCGCCGAGGAGGTCGTGCGGCCGCTGATGCCCCGCCAGCAGGTCATCGACCGCGCCGGCCTCATCCTCGGCTACGCCGGGGTCTACGGATCGTTCCTGCTGCACGCCGAACGCGCCGCCAACCGCTACAACGTCTCCCAGGCCGAGATCCTCCTCGAGCTCGGCCGACGTCAGGTCGTCGGCGGCCAGGAGGACATGATCATCGACGTCGCCCTCGAACTCGCCGCCAAGCACGCCGCCCAGGAGGAGCAGGCATGAGCCTTCCCAAGGCGCATCTGAGTGGAGTCTGGCCCTTACATGGCCCTTTCATGCTCGGGGCGTTGGCCCTTTCTTGACGGGCCTGGGTGCTTCCGGAAGGGTCTGGGTGAGCCGGAATCCGCTGCAATCATTTGATATTCGGTTGACTTCGGTGTGATCGGGAAGGCTCTTAATCCGTAGGTTCGGGGTTCGAGTCCCCGGCGAACCTCATACTCAAATGCTATGCGCTGCAACGACTTTACGACGTATAAGGGGTCTCACGATTGCCCTCGTGATGTCTAGTGTGTCGCGTCAATAGTTCCTTGATAGTAGCGTTTCTGGTTGGGATGATGTGCCATGTCCCTGATGACGCATTCACTGCAGGTGTCCGATGAGGGTCGCGCGACGCTGACGGCGTGGTCGCGGTCCACGGCGATCCGCGCGGGGCTGGTGACGCGGGCGCGGATCGTGCTGGCGTCGGCGGACGGGCATGGCACGAGCGAGGTGTCCCGCAGGGTCGGGGTGTCGCGGCCGACGGTGATCCAGTGGCGGAATCGCTATGCGGCCGAGGGGCTTGCTGGCCTGGAGGACGCGGCCCGGTCGGGCCGCCCGGTGCACGTGGACGAGGACGCGATCGTCGCGGCGACCCTGAGCCCACCGCCGGAGTCACTGGGCGTGACCCACTGGTCGACGAGGCTGCTGTCGGCGCACCTCGATCCCGTCGACGCCCTCGGGAAGGTGCTTACGCGCCAGCACCTTCCCGGCGTCGTTGATGATCTCGATGTCGTGGTGGGCCTCGGCCCAGTCGTCACCTACGAACAGCATGCGCATCTCCCTCCGGTCGAGCATGGCGAGCCCGCGAGGAACCTTGCTGCTACCTAATGGTCCAGTGCTCGAGTCGACACGTCATCCCACCAGCGCTACCAGTTCCTCACCCACCGGCCGGGGCACGATCTACGCATAGGAGTCCATGAACTCCAGGTCCGAGCAGTGCTCACCGGCCGGCGGCTCGGACACAAGTCTGGACCGAAGACCAGACCCGTGCGATTCCATTAGGTCCGGGGTTCAAATCCCCGAGGCGGCTCCACGAAAACACGTTGCAGGTAAATGTGTTCTGGGAGATTCGACAGAGACAGTGGATCCACTCGAAGCTGATTTGCCACTGATCTGCCACAGATTGATTTCGGTCGCGAACCGGTTCTGCTGCCTCGTGGGCCCTTTCGCGCGCCTCCTGCCAAGTCGATTGCGTGTCTTGTCAGGTCGTTGACGTGTCTTGCCACGTCGCCTGTCTGTCCTGATGCTTCGCCTTTGTGTCTTGGGCAGGAGAGCAGACGAGACTGGACCAGACCGGAGAAGAAAGCAGCCTTCCGCGGCTGGCGCCGCGGCTGCCGTTCCTGCCCGGTTGACTCCTGCTCCGTGGTGCCTTCTTGCCATCCTGGAATGCGGCGGAACGGTCCTGCCTGCCGGACAGGAAAGCTGCCATCGGGGCGGCACCGGCATCAGGTCCAGGGAGGGCCTCACTCCATGCCGACTCCGTCATCGCGCCACGTCGCGCGACTCATCGCCCACCTCGCCGAGGTGGGCGCCACCTCGGCGACGAACCGGGAGCTCGCCGCCGTTCTCGGCGTGACGCCCCGCAGCATCCGCTACGGCATCGCGGACGCGCTGCTGCTCGGCCTGGTCGGGGTCGAGCGACGCGCACCGGTTCCCGGCGTCGATCCTTCGGGCCGGACCATCACGCTCGCCGGGGCGAAGCAATGAGCGCCCGGGTTCCGCAGTCCGGCGGCCGTCCGTGGGTCGCGGTGCATACCTGGATGCTGAACGACCCGGATGTCCTGCTGGCCGGCAACGCGGCGCGGGCGCTGTGGTTGTCGCTGATGCTGTGGTCGGCGCAGGCGGGCACGGCCGGCGTCGTTCCTGCCGATCCTCGCCGGGTGGCGACCTTCGCCCGCCTCGACGGCGGGGTGCCCGAGGTCGCCGACGCGCTCGCCGCCCTGGTCGCCCAGGGCCTGCTCGTGG
>WLOY01000118.1 GCA_009699015.1 Actinomycetota bacterium
CGGACCAGCTGCTGGATCGTTGGCAACGTCGCCTCTTTCGCTTCAGTGTCGAGTCGTACTAGTGCTCGTCCGTGCTTGGCTCTTCGGGTACACCCACCGGACTTCCGACCCACGCGGTCGGGCGTGTCGCGCGGCTTTCAGGGCCTTGCGCTCGCCAGAACGTGGGGGTTCCGATTGCGAATCCGGCACGAGGTCGTGGACCGGAATCGCGGTGAATGCGCCGCTCTTGGGGAAGTTGCGCATGCGGGGTGTACCTGAGGGGTCAGGCACAAGGGGGAAATCTACCCGTCATGGCTTCCGATAGTCAAAACGGGGTCGCAATGAGCTCCGATGAGGGGGCCGAGACCCTGTCAGACCTGGCCTGCTGGGACGACCTGGCTCAGTCCACCGGCAATCACGGCGATGATGACGACGAAGACCGCCACGACCATGACCGCAACAAAAATACCGATGTTGATCCACGACACGATCTTTGCGGCGGTGCTCAGACCGCCCCCTTGGATCTGCCCGCCCGACGAGGCGATCTCCCGATCAGCCTTTGCGGCGAACACGAGGGCGATGATGGCTAAGACGAGCGGACACACCGCCCAGGAAGCAATTGCCAGGACCAAGGCGACAATGGCACTGCTCGAGGTCTGCGGACCCTGTGGGGCCACCGGGTAACCCGGGTACGCCAGAGTCTGCGGGTACTGCGCAGAAGGCTCAGGTGCCTGCGGCGCCGCTCCAGGGGGCACGTCTGGCGGAGCGGCGGCCTGCGCAGCGGCAGCCTGGTAGGCCATCGGGTAGGTCACCGGCCATCCGGGGGGCGCAGCCTGCGCCGGCTGTGCCGGGGCCTGCGGCTCGGCTGGGATGGAGTCAGCGGGGTTTGATGCTGCGGCGTCATCGCCCAGCGGCGTCGTGTCACTCATCGCCACAGCCTACGCCGGATCATCCCCCTACGATGCGTCAGGCGCCCCGGGCGCATGTCGCTTGACGCCCCGCTAATCGAGCGCGGCGAAAAGCTGAGCCCGCCGAGCGGCACGCAATTGCTGGGTCTGGCCCCGCGAGCCCACTTCACGCGCCTGACGCGCCACGGAGAGCATGAAGTCGCTGACAGCCTCGGACGCGTAGATCCAGGATGACGTGTCGATATCAGGCTCCGCGAGCCATTGCGTCACGAGTACGTCACCGCGATCAAGACTGCCACCGTCAAGTTCAACGGGCAGACGAAACTCAGGAATGAAGGCGGCGAAGCCCAGCTCGAGTTCGCCGAGCCCGGCTGCGAGTGTCCCGAGCGCCGGCTGGTTCGCCGGAAGTCGCACCTGCACGTGCGCGGCTCCACTGCGGCGCATTTGGCGCAGGGATCGGTCGATGACGTCTAGGAGGTCTCGTCCGACAGAAGCGACGTCGAGGAGGCCGAACCCGTTATCCGCACTGAACATCGTTGAGAAGGTGCTCAGATTCGGATGCCTGGCATCTGCCTGGGGAGGGGCGAGCTCACGCGGCCAGCCGCTGCTCTCGAGGATTGTGCGCACGAATGGCTCGTAAAGGGCCGGAATCCAGATGGTTGCCGCGCTCAACGGCCGCAGGGCCGAGAAGGCAACCGACAATGAGGCCCGCCCCGACTGGACGCCATCAGTGATGCCCACCTGCTGGATCGGATGAGTCACGTTGATGAAAGCCCCGATCATGGTGGCTCCCTCCCTCAGCGCGATCTCCTGAGTGGCAGGGTGGGTGAGCACGGGCTCGCGCAGGCGACCACCCGCTCCGAGGTCCTCCAGCCGTTGGAGGAGACGAGCGCCTAGGACCCCCGCGATACCCCGGCGCCGGAACCGCGGATCCGTCACCGTGCCGCCGGTTTCGACGACGTTCGACGATAGGTACACCGCCCCCCAGTGCGAGACGACCTCGCCATCGGCAGTGACTGCCACCTCGCCGATCCGCTCCCCCGCCTCGAGTGCCGCCTCGATGCGCTCCGGGTAGTAGAAGCCTGCATTCGGGTAGGACCATCCGTAGCAGCGAAAGAGCGTGCGCGTGAGTGACGCGGCATCCTCTGGCCGCATCGCCCTGTACTCAACTTCGTGGGCCAGCGGCTCGGCATCCTCGGGCACCTCGGCGACTTGCTCGACATCGAGGATTCGATGGTGTCCAGGGAGCGCGAATCGGACTTCGGTGACATTTCCGCTGCCGTCCGTCCGTGCCTCCGCCGAGGTGGCGACTCCAGACTCGAGCAGTGACAAGACGCCATCGGGAGCACCCGTCACGGGCTCGCCCAGATCGCGCAAGGTCACCATGAACTCAGTACCCCGGACCTCGGCGAGCACGGTCAGGGTGATGTTCTCCTCGCCGCCTCGGAGGCGATTGCGCGCATCGACCGCCAGCAGCCGTACCGCGAGCCCGACGCCTTCGCCGTCACCACCGCAGGCCGTCATGGCGGCCCTGGCGCCCGCCGCCAGCACCGAGATTCCCGTGTCCTGCGCAGGCGCGCTCATGGTGATCACGCGCGAACGATACTCAGTGGTGACAGCACGCGCGGGCGCCCGTCGTCGGTACGAAGGCGACGGAGGAGGTCAATGCGCTACTCGGTTGGCGATCGCCCGGATTTGGGCCGACCACTCGGTGTCCGGACTCGTGAGCGAGTAGAGCCCCGCCGAAGCGTTCTGAACGACCTCCTCCGACAACGGCAGGATCGCCGCGGTCTCAGCGCTGTACGCCGCGGTCATCTGCGAGCGGAGGTCATCTAGGTCTACGCCGCTCGGTACCTTGTTCAGGATGAGGAATAGTGCCGGGACGCCGAGTTTCCTCGCCACGTCCACGGTCACGGCCGTGCCCTGGAAGTCCTGCCGGTCTGGCCTCAGGATCAGCAGCAGGATGTCGCTTATCGTGATCGAGAGCAGGGTTTCCTCATTGAGGCCCGGGTGCGTGTCGATGAGGAGGTAGTCGAGGGCGAGGTCTCGGGCCAGATCGCGAAACCCGTCGTTGAGCGTCCCGACGTCGTATCCCTCGCGGAGCACGCGTGCGATGTCGCCTGCCTTCATGCTCGACGGCACGAGGAACAAGGCGCCCCCCTCGGCCACCGGCGTCGAGGTTGCCACGACGCTCGTCACGTCATGGGCAGCCTCCTTGATCGAGATCTTGCCCCACAGGTAGTCGTTGAGCGTGTGCTCAAGGTCATCCGAGAACCCGAAGAGCACGTGGATGCCCGGGCTTTGGATATCGGTGTCGATGACGGCGACCCGCGAACCGGCAGCGGCCAGTTGCCCCGCGAGGTTCGACGTCGTGTTGCTCTTCCCGGTGCCGCCCCGAAAGGAGTGGACGGAGATGACGGTCGTCATAGGGTTCCCTTTGCGTCAGCGGGCAGAGTGCAAATGGTATGCAAGCCGATGCCTGGTCCGGGCTAGCCCGCTCGACTCGTGGGCCGCAGGGCATCATCGTCGGGTTGGGTATCGCCTATCGTTGGCCCCGCAATGAGCACCCAAGGGAGGGACGACATCAGCGGTTGGCAGGACGGCCACCTCGACCCGCCAGCGATCGTCCGGCGCATCGTTCGGTCGCGGCCTGGAGCGGGCGCCATCCTTGACCGTCTTGGAGACCTGTGAGCGACAGCATTTCGACGCCAAGGCCATCCATCCGATCGGCTCGATGGTCGAAGCTCAGCTACCGCCTTGCCCTCCTCATCGTGGTGCTCCTCGGCCTCTCCGCCGTTGTCACCACTACCTTCGCCGTTCGATCAGTTCAACATGCCATGTTCACCGAGTCGAGCACGTCGATGGAGAACGTCCACGCTTCCATGAACTCCCTGATCAGCGTTGAGTACCAAGGCATCCTCGACTTTCGATCGGCCGCGCTCGAGAACAGGCGTAACGCACTTCAGGACGTCTCGGCCCCAGTCGTGGTCGCCCTCGACCAGTTGCGATCAGCCGCGGATCGGGGCGAGATCTCAGAGGCGGCGGCCAAGTCCAGCGCCTTGGCCATGCTCAAGGCCGTGCGGTTCGGTAATGCTGACTATTTTTTCACCTACGACCGGGGAATGACCGCCATCGCGCACCCTGACGCCAAGTTTCAGGGTCGTGAGCTCATCGACCTCAAGGACGCTGACGGCCGATTCGTCATCCGGGAGATCCGAGACGTCGCGCTCAACGAGGGCGCCGGTTTCGTGGAGTATCGCTGGGTGCGCCTGAACGAGGCCGTCCCGTCCTCGAAGATCGGCTACGTCTTTCACTACAAGCCGTGGGACTGGATCATCGGAACCGGCGTCTACGTCGATGACATCGACATCGAGGTAGACGCTCGTCAAGCAGCCATCGAGGCCCAGCTCAGCGCCGCCTTCGGGGAGCTCAGCTTCAGCAGCGACAGCACCTTCTTCATCCTCGATGACGAAGGTCGGGTCGTCGTCGCCCCCGAGGGGGCTGACCTGAGCTCACTGTCGTCGGCTCCACAGGGCGAGATCCTCGCAGCCGCCCTCGTGGCTTCAGCTCCCGAGCAGGATGGCGAGATCGCCGAAGTGACCGAGACCGCCTCGCTCCGAGACGGTCCGGCCGAGGAGTGGGTGATGACCACCTCGAGATTCGGTGCGCTCGGATGGGTGCTCGTTTCGGCAGTGCCGAAGTCCGAGCTCACTGGCCCGGGTCAGACCCTCGCATTCCAGCAGGCACTCCTGAGCATCGTCGTCCTCGCCATCGGCCTCAGCGGCGGACTGCTTCTCAGCCGTCGCCTGGTCCGGCCAGTAGAGTCCATAACCAGCGCAGCCCTCGCACTCGGTGACGGCACCTTCGATCCATCCACGCTCGATGCGGCCGCGTCGCGCAAGGACGAGGTTGGCGAACTCGCACGCACCGTTCAGCGCATGGGCAAGGAAATCCTCGAGCGGGAGCGCAAACTCCGCGAACAGGTGGCCCGGCTGACGGTGGTGATCGACCACAGCAAGGTCGCTCAAGCCGTTGACGAGATCACTGAGACCGACTACTTCCAACGGCTCAAGGCGCGAGCGGACGAGATGCGAAACCGGAAGGACTGACCTCGCTGGTCCCATCCTTGCCGCTCGGTGCCTCGAGCTGGACCGACAGGACGAAAATCGTCCTGTCTGCGCGGCGCTGCAATGACCACCCACCGAGATGGTCTGCGCAGATCTCGTCAAACAGACGGGAACCAAGTCCCTTGGGTGCCTGGGCATCGACGCCGCACCCGTTGTCCTCGCAGTGCAGCGTCAGTCCATGGGGGCCTTCGACGACGTCGATGGTCATCTCACTGCAGCGCCCGTGCCTGCGTGCATTGATCATGCATTCCTCAATGACGAGGTGGAATTTCGGAACGATCCACGGGGCCCGTTCTTCGAGTTGCTGCCAATCGATACGGTCATCAACGACAAGGCCAAGGTCATCCCGCGGCCATGGTGATACCTCGATCCGATTCCGGCTGGCGTCGCTGAGAAGGCGCTCCTCCAGAATCGGAAGCGTCTGGGAGCAGAGGACCCCGAACTCGTGCATGGCCTCCGAACGCCTGCCAAGGCGGAGAAGGAGCGAGATCGCCGAGAGTCGACCCTGAACGGTCCGATGCAGGGTTTCGGAGAGGAATCTATCCGTCTCATCAGCGCTTGCGAGGACGCTGGCACGGTCCGCTTCAGCGGCGCTCAGTCGAACCCTCAGGCTGATGGCATCCGTGAGCGCCTGCGCCGTGTAGCCGCGCGCAATGAGAATGAGGAGGCCGATAAGCGAGTAGCGGACGACTCCGCCGATGAGGCGCGTTGTCGTGAGGACGGGGGTCAGCGCATCAGGGGCAATGAGGCTGACCGCCAGCGCATTCGCCAGACCCGCCGCTATTCCCAGCCCCAGCCACATCGCAAGCGCGGTCATCGCGCCGACCCGGGTTCCCGTCGCCACCTTGATGCGCGTCAGTGGAATGGCGAGCATCACCGGGACCACAACGCTGAGGAAAGCGGTAAGGACGAGTTCCGGTGTCTGGGCATTCCGCAGGATCGCGAGAGTGAATGGCATGGTGACGAGGCCCGCGAGCACCACGAGGTAGACGTCCATAATGGGGGGTCGGGTGAGCAGAAGCCAACGATTGCCGTGCATTCGCGGTAGCGCCTCGGGTGGGCCAGCAGCGCTTCCCTCAATGTGGACTTCGGCGCCGATCATGGGCGCGAGGAGTTGCAGTGTCCCCTCACTGTCCGCCTTGCGCACTGCCAGACCCGCCACCTGCTGGATCGGGTCGAGATCCCGCGATTGCTGCACGCCACTTGCAACGATGCGCAGGTGGTCCTCGTCGATCGTCAGGACAAGCGACACCGTGGTCCCGCGCGGCGACAGATTCCGGACCCAGCGGAACACCTGCAGTCGGACGTTCTTGTCCAGCAAGGTGCCTTGAGCATCAAGGCTGGTGATCATCGCACTCGCCGAAAGGCTGAACGACCGACCAAGGGCAGCAACTGCCGGGATCAGGCCGACTCGAACGCTCACCGGGTGCAATAGGTGCGCTAGCGGCCTCATGACTGCTGCCTGGAATCCGTCGATATCGTCCGCGAGGGATTGCTCGCCGGAAGCCGTCGCCCGTTCGTGCAGTTCGATGAGCGGCCGGCTCACCTGATTCCTGATCACCTCACGGTAGCTTGCGAACCGCTCACGCTCGGCCGCCTCGAGCAGGATGTTCAGCCGAGACGTGTCAGCCAATGTCTTGACGAGAATCAGCCTCGCCCGACTGGCCTCCTGCCACCTTGACCGGGCGTTGGCAGCTACCACCACGATGCCGGTGACCACGCAGACGACCGCGATGATCGTCAAGGCCACCCCCATGGCTGATCCCGGAGTCGGTGCAGCCGGGTACGCCACGATGAGCATCACCCAAAGGGCAGGTACGAGGCCCACGCTGTACTGCAACAAGGCGAGTAGTCGACTGGTGGGTAGCTCGACCGCAAATGACAGCAGGCGCAGGACGACCATCGCCGTCACGGCGGCAGCGAGGCCCGCCGTGACCAACCTCGCGAGGTCAAGAGCCGATCCATCTCCGGCGTTCACCAGAAGAATGACGGCCTGGACGGCCGCTGCGACAAGCACCGCGCAGATGCTCACCCGGATCGACGGCCGAGCCGGCTTCGGAGAATCCCGGCACATCCCCTTCTCGCTACTTTGCGGGTTCACCTGAACGGTCACCAACCCCGTGGATGTCAAAGGCCGCATGCTGCAGGTAGAGCAGCACGCTGCTCACCCGCGGGTTCATTCCATCGTCCGCCTCGCGCAGGTCGAGGTTGGTGATGATGTTCGAGACGATCGATTCGACGGACCGGGTCGACAGAAGCAACTCAATGCCGATCCTTCGATTCGACCAGCCCTGCGCCATCCCCGCGAGGACCTCGATCTGCCTGGGCGTCAACCGGTCCAGCGGAGTATCGGACTGTGACACGAGATGCGCCACCAGGTGCTCGTCGACGAGCAGCTCACCACGAGCGGCGCTTCTCATGGCTCTGCCGACCTGCCGCACTTCGGCGACGCTCGTCTTGAGCAGGTACGACCAGCCACCGCTCACATCTGCGGGGAGGGTGCTGAGCACGGTCGGCAACGCGAGATTGGATAGGAGGACAACACCTCGCACACTCGTCTGCCTCCGCATGGCAATCCCGAGATTCACGCCATTCATGCCCGGGCCGAGGTCGATGTCGGTGAGCAGGACATCGACGGCGAGTTCTGGCGCCGCCTCCAGCGCCTGGCTTGCGGTCGCGAAACTGCCGACAACCTTGGTGGCCGCGATGCGCGAGACGACCCCCACATTGAGGAGTTCTCGGTAAAGCGGCTCATCCTCGACGATCATCACCCGAAGATCCGCCACGGGACAAGTATGACAAAAGGCTCGGTCGGTAACCACCGTGTTTCCACGGTAGGCACGAGCATCGATTCCGGTTAGGTTTCGTTAGGCGGGGGAACGACGGTTCGACGACATCTGGAGGCAAGCAAAGTGGAGCATGACGATGTCGCCTTCCTCACGCGCTTCGACAGCGACGCGGCCTTCGCAGAGGTGATCTCCTCTGCGGCAAGCATGGACCATGCACTGGCACTCGCAACCCGGTACGGCTTCGCAATCACCCCCGATGTGCTCATTCGTGCCGCCATGCCCTTTCGCGACTCTGGGGAGAGGACACCTCGCCCGGGCGCAGACGGCCCCCACGAGCATGTTCGTGCCGAGGATTTCGGGGAGTATTGAGTCTTTTCCTGCGGGACCGCTGATTGATGAGGGAGGGCAGCCGGGTCAACCCGGCTGCCCTCCCTCAATCAAATGCTCGCGCGAGCATTTACCTCTCTCAGGCGTTGTACCCGCGGAAGTCGAACTCCTCGAGGGGCACTGCCGCCCCCGAAGACGCCGCGAACGACGTGTAGTCGATGTCGTCGTACCCGGAGAAACTCGCGTACATGGCAGCACGAGCCTCCTCAGTCGGCTCCACCTTGATGTTGCGGTAGACCGGCATGCCCGTCCCAGCCGGGATCAGCTTTCCAAGGATGACGTTCTCCTTGAGCCCAAGCAGTGGATCGCTCTTCGCGTGGATCGCTGCGTCGGTGAGGACGCGGGTGGTCTCCTGGAAGGAGGCCGCCGAGAGCCACGACTCAGTCGCGAGCGAGGCCTTGGTGATCCCCATGAGCTCAGGACGCCCCGCTGCCGGAGTACCACCCTCAGCGACCACGCGCCGGTTGACGTTCTCGAAGGTATTGCGTTCGATGACATCGCCGGTGAGGAACCCGGAGTCGCCATCATCGATGATCGTGACTCGCTTGAGCATCTGGCGAACGATGACCTCGATGTGCTTGTCGTGAATCGACACGCCCTGCGAGCGGTACACGAGTTGTACCTGCTCGACGAGGTGCAACTGCACAGCCCGCTGGCTGAGGATGCGAAGCACCTGCTTGGGATCGACCGCCCCGACGATGAGCTGCTGCCCGACCGTCACGTGTCCGCCATCCTCGACGAGGAGGCGCGCACGCTTCGATACCTGATGTGCGATCTCCTCAGAGCCGTCATCGGGCGTGATGATGATCTTCCGGGTCTTCTCCGAGTCGTCGATTCGGATCCGCCCGCTGAACTCGCTGATTGGCGCAACCCCCTTGGGCGTGCGCGCCTCGAACAGTTCCACGATGCGAGGCAGACCGTGAGTGATGTCCTCACCCGCCACGCCACCGGTGTGGAAGGTGCGCATGGTGAGCTGCGTTCCGGGCTCACCGATCGATTGCGCGGCGATGATGCCGATCGCCTCACCGACATCGACGAGCTTGCCGGTCGCCATCGACTGGCCGTAGCACATCGAACACGTGCCAACCTTGCTCTCGCAGGTCAGCACTGATCGCGTCCGAACGCTCGCGGCGCCCAGGGCAACCAACTCGTCAAGACGGGGTGCCGTCACTGCTTCGCCCGCGAGGGCGATGACCGTGCCGTCGACCTCGACGTCGCGCGAAAGCACCCGGGTGGCCACCGAGGTATCAATATTCGGCAGCGGCCGCAGCACGCCATCGACCAACTCGCCGATCGCGATCTCGGTGCCTCGCTCGGTGAAGCAGTCCACCTCGCGGACGATGACATCCTGTGACACGTCGACCAGACGACGGGTCAGGTAACCCGAGTCCGCCGTACGAAGCGCCGTGTCAGCCAAGCCCTTGCGCGCACCGTGCGTCGAGATGAAGTACTCGAGCACCGACAGGCCCTCACGGAAGTTCGACTTGATCGGGCGCGGGATGATCTCACCCTTCGGGTTCGCAACGAGCCCGCGCATACCGGCGATCTGCCGGACCTGCATGAAGTTTCCGCGGGCGCCCGAATCGACCATCATGTGGACGGGGTTGGTCCGTGGGAAGTTCTCACGCATGGCTTCGGCGACCTCGTCCGTCGCCCTCGTCCAGATCTCGATGAGTTCCTGGCGACGCTCGGAGTCGGTAATAAGGCCTCGCGAATACTGCTTCTCGACCTTTTCGGCCTTCTCCTCGGCAACGCCGAGGAGTTCGGCCTTCCGCGGCGGGCTGATGACGTCGGAGATGGAGATGGTCACCCCCGAACGAGTCGCCCAGTAGAACCCGAGGGCCTTGAGCTTGTCGAGCGTCTCGGCAACCTCGACCTTCGGGTACAGCTCCGCGAGCTGGTTCACCGTCTGGCCGAGCACCTTCTTGTCGACCTGCGCATTGACGAACGGATAGTCAGAAGGCAGTGCGTCGTTGAAGATCGCCCGTCCGAGCGTGGTCTTGATGAGGAACGGCTGTCCCGGCACCCAACCCTCAGCAGCCTCGAAGCCCTCCGGCGGCAGGCCGTCGGACAGGCGGATGGTGATCTCCGACTGGCGCGACAGCACCTTGGCATCAAACGCCATCATCGCCTCGGCGATTGAAGAGAACGCACGGCCTTCGCCGATGGCTCCCGGCTCGTTCATCGTGAGGGAGTAGATACCCAGCACCATGTCCTGGGTCGGGGTCGTGATCGGGCGGCCGTTCGCCGGGGACAGGATGTTGTTGCTCGAGAGCATGAGGATTCGAGCCTCTGCCTGCGCCTCAGCGGAAAGCGGGAGGTGGACTGCCATCTGGTCACCGTCGAAGTCGGCGTTGAACGCCGTGCAAACGAGCGGGTGGATCTGGATGGCCTTGCCCTCGATCAGTTGAGGCTCGAAGGCCTGAATTCCCAGACGGTGAAGGGTCGGTGCCCGGTTGAGGAGCACCGGGTGCTCCGTGATGACCTCTTCGAGGACATCCCAGACGACCGGACGCGAACGCTCGACCATGCGCTTGGCACTCTTGATGTTCTGCGCGTGGTTGAGGTCGACGAGCCGCTTCATCACAAACGGCTTGAACAGCTCAAGCGCCATCTGCTTGGGCAGACCGCACTGGTGCAGCTTCAACTGCGGCCCGACGACGATGACCGAACGGCCGGAGTAGTCGACGCGCTTGCCGAGCAGGTTCTGACGGAAGCGGCCCTGCTTGCCCTTCAGCATGTCGGCCAGCGACTTCAGGGGCCGCTTGTTGGCGCCGGTGATGACGCGGCCGCGGCGGCCGTTGTCGAAC
>WLOY01000119.1 GCA_009699015.1 Actinomycetota bacterium
CACCATGAGCCCGGCAGAGCCGACGATGGCCATGTCTGCGACGTTGAAGACCGGGAAGTTCGGGAAGGCGATGAAATCGACGACGGAACCCATGCCCGGGCTCGGCGGCCGGGTGATCCGGTCGATGAGGTTTCCGAGGAGTCCGCCGAGGAGTCCGCCGAAGGCGACAGACCAGGCGATCGACCCAAGCTGCCGGGAGGTGCGGATGATGACGACCGCCACCACGATCGCGATGATGGAGAAGATCCACGTGTAACCGGTGCCGAGGCTGAACGCCGCCCCCGTGTTCTCGGTGTACGTGAACCGAACGAGGCTGCCCACGACGTTCATCGGGCCCTCACCACCGGCTTGGAGCCGAGGAAGCATGACCTCGACCGCCCACGCCTTCGTGAGCCGGTCGAGGAGGACGACTGTCGCCGCCACCGCTGCGAGCACGACGAGGCAGGTACGACGGGAGGTCACCCCCCTAGCCTAACGCCGCCGGATGCCCTCCCCCGCCGCCGAGATCAGCGCTCCTCGGCCTGCTTGCATGGAAGGCACAAAGTCGCCCGCGGGAATGCCTGCAGCCGGCCCTTTCCGATCGGCGTTCCGCAGTTCTCGCATGCGCCGTACGTGCCGTTGGCAAGTCGCGCGAGCGCGTGCTCGACCTGGAGCAGCATGTCCCGGGCATTGTTCGCGAGGGACATCTCATGCTCGCGCTCGAAGGTCTTGCTCCCGGCGTCGGCCTGGTCATCGCCCGCACCGTCGCCCGAATCCCTGATGAGGTCGGCCAGACCCGCCTCGGCGGCGGCCAGCTCGCCCGCGAGGCGACCGGCATCCTCCCTCAGCTCACGCTCGATCTCACGAAGCTCCGCCGCGGTCCACGCTGATTCATCGGAGCGGACAGCCGGCCGGCTCTTCTTCTCGGATACGGGCTTCTCGACCGGCACAGCCTTCTTCGCCGGAGCAGCTCTCTTCACCGCCACCGGCTTTTTCGCCGGAGCAGGAGCCTTGCTCGTTGCTGACTTCTTGACCGCCACCGATCCCCCAGACGTCAAACTTCAGTTGCCGGATCGTAAACGAGGATTCGTGCGAATGCTCAGTGACGCGCCGAGAGGAAGCCACCCAACCGGGCGGTATCCTTCGAGTCTCGCGGGCCTTGGCATGCCTGCCCTCGAAGGGAGTCCCATGTATCGCCCCGTGCCTGCGCAGATCGACCTGCCGGCGATGGAACATGAGGTGCTCGCCCTGTGGGAGTCCGAGGGTGTCTTCGAGGCGTCCGTCGAGCAGAGCAAGGGCAGGCCGCCCTGGGTGTTCTACGAGGGCCCCCCGACCGCGAATGGCACGCCCGGCACGCACCACGTCGAGGCCCGTGTGTTCAAGGACGTGTTCCCCCGGTACCGGACCATGAAGGGGTTCCACGTTCCGCGCCAGGCAGGCTGGGACTGCCACGGCCTGCCGGTTGAGCTCGCCGTCGAAAAGGAGCTCGGGTTCTCCGGGAAGCAGGACATCGAGCGGTACGGCGTGGCGGCCTTCAACGATCGCTGCCGAGAGTCGGTCCTGCGCCACGTCGACGAGTTCACCGAGATGACCCGTCGCATGGGCTACTGGGTCGACTTCGACCGCGCCTACTGGACCATGGACGCCGACTACGTCCAGAGCGTCTGGTGGTCGCTCAAGCAGATCTACAACAAGGGCCTCCTCGTCCAGGACCACCGAGTCGCGCCCTACTGCCCGCGCTGCGGCACCGGCCTGTCGGACCATGAGCTGGCCCAGGGCTACGAGACCGTCGTAGACCCTTCCGTCTACGTGCGGTTCCCCGTCACCGACGCAGCATTCCTCGAGCGGTTCCCCGGCGCAGTGCTCCTCGTCTGGACCACGACCCCGTGGACCCTGGTCTCGAACACCGCGGTCGCGGTGAACCCGGCGGCTGACTACTCGATCGTTCGCACCCGGGACGGGCAGACCTTCGTCGTCGCGTCCGCGCTCGTCGCACAGCTCGTCGGCGACGACGTCGAGGAGCTCGGGCGGGTGCAGGGATCCTCCCTCGAGCGGGTGTCCTACGAGCGCCCCTTCGACCTCGTCGACATCCCCGATGCCCACTACGTGATCCTCGCCAACTACGTCACGACCGACGACGGCACCGGCCTTGTCCACCAGGCTCCTGCGTTCGGGGCCGACGACCTCGCCTCCTGCCGGTCCTATGGACTGCCCGTTGTCAACCCGGTGCTCCCGAATGGCACATTCGCCGACGACATCCCGGTCGTGGGCGGCCTGTTCTTCAAGAAGGCCGATGAGACCCTCGTCGATCTCCTCCAGGAGAGCGGCCGGCTTTTCAAGCACGTCGAGTACGAGCACTCCTACCCCCACTGCTGGCGCTGCCACACGCCGCTCATCTACTACGCACAGCCCTCCTGGTACATCAGGACCACGGCGATCAAGGACCAGCTCATCGAGCAGAACGAGCTCACCAACTGGTTCCCGGCAACGATCAAGTCGGGACGATTCGGCGACTGGCTGAACAACAACGTCGACTGGGCGCTCTCCCGGAACCGCTTCTGGGGCACGCCGCTGCCCATCTGGCGCTGCGCGGAGGATCACCTCACCGTGGTCGAGTCACTCGCCGAGCTCAGTGCGCTCGGCGGCATCGACGTCACCGGGACCGACCCGCACCGTCCCTACGTCGACGACATCACGATCCCGTGCCAGTCCTGCGGGGCCACCTCCACCCGAGTGCCTGAGGTCATCGACTGCTGGTACGACTCCGGGGCGATGCCGTTCGCCGCTGTCGGCTACCCCCACGTCGATGCCGGCACGTTCGTGGACCAGTACCCCGCAGATTTCATCTGCGAGGCCATCGACCAGACCCGCGGCTGGTTCTACACGCTCATGGCCATCGGCACCCTCGTCTTCGACCGCTCCTCGTACCGCAACGTCCTGTGCCTGGGCCACATCCTTGACGAGGACGGCCGCAAGATGAGCAAGCACATCGGCAACGTGCTCGAGCCGATCGGGCTCATGAACGACCATGGAGCCGATGCCGTCCGCTGGTTCATGCTCGCCAGCGGATCCCCTTGGCAGGCGAGGCGGGTCGGCCATGCAGCGATCGGCGACGTCGTCCGCAAGACCCTCCTCACCTACTGGAACACCGTGTCCTTCCAGTCGATGTACGCGCGGCTCGCGGACTGGGACCCTTCGCAGCCTGCGCCCGCCGTCGCAGATCGGCCGGTGATCGACCGCTGGCTCACGGCGCAGGCCCACGAGCTCGCGCGCGACGTCGATCTCGCACTCGAGGCCTTCGACACCCAGCGTGCCGGCCGGCTGCTCTCCACCTTCATTGACGACCTGTCGAACTGGTACGTCCGGCGGTCCCGCCGACGCTTCTGGGATGGCGACCCCGCAGCGCTGGCAACCTTGCATGAGGCCCTGCGCATCACGACACTGTGCATGGCGCCGTTCACCCCGTTCATCACCGAGAGGGTCTGGCAGGACCTGTTCCGGTCAACCGACCCAGCCGCAGCGACCTCCGTGCACCTCGCAGCCTGGCCGGAGCCCGCTGAGGCACTGATGGACCCGACGCTCGCCCAGAGCATGGCGCTCGTTCGCAGGGTCGTCGAACTCGGGCGCGCGGCACGTGCCACGAGCGGCGTCCGAACCAGGCAGCCCCTCGGTCGGGCCCTTGTCTCGGCAGGCGGATGGAGCCGGCTGCCGGATGACCTACGGGCCGAGGTCTGCGAGGAACTCAACGTCGGCGTCATCGAGACCCTCGCCGACGACACGGCCGGTTTCGTCGAGACGACCATGAAGGCGAACTTCCGCGCCCTCGGCCAGCGCTTCGGCAAGCAGACCCCGCTGGTGGCCGAGGCCATCGCGAACGCGGATCCGGTGGCGCTCCTCGCTGACCTCCGCCGCAAGGGCTCTGCCGGCCTCCATGCTGCCGGGGTCGGTGACGTCGAGATCACCGAGGCCGACGTCTTGGTCACCGAGACGCCACGAGAGGGATGGGCGGTCGCCTCAGACGGGGGCGAGAGCCTCGCCCTGGATCTGCACATCACCGACGAACTGCAGCGGGCCGGCACCGCCCGCGAGATCGTGCGCGCGATCCAGGAGGCCCGCAAGCAGTCAGGGTTCGACGTGTCCGACCGGATCACCGTCTGGTGGTCCAGTGATGACCAGTCGATCCTCGTCACCCTCGACGAGCACGCTGCGCTCATCGCCACCGAGGTCCTCGCCACCGCATTCGATGAGGGCGTCGACAATGCGCCCGAGGGTGCCGTCAGGGTGACCGTGCCGGAAACCGACCTACGGCTCCTCATCGCGAGGGGCAGCCGCAGCTGACGACCTGATCGCCGCGGCGTACTCGGTTGCCGCCCGGACGAGTTCCGCTGCGGTCGTCTGAGCGGCCCCGAGGACCTCAGCGGGCTCGCCCACGATCGTCACCTGTCGTTCCAGCATCTCGATCCGCTGCTGCAGTGCCTCGCAACGAGCGGTCAGCGCCGACTCCACCTCGCGCGCCCGCTCGGCCTGCGCCTGGGCACCGGCCGCAGCGAGCTCGACCGAGGCCCGCTCCGCAGCCGTCCGCTCTGCGGCAGCTGACGCCTCAATGACCCCGTTCGCGCTGGCCAGCTGCTCCTCGAGCAATTGCACCTTGGACTGCAGTGCCTCGCAGCGGGCTGTCAGCGCCGACTCCACCTCGCGGGATCGCTCAGACTGCGCGTGCGCACTGCTCGCAGCAAGGTCGATCGCTGCCTTCTGGCTCGCGGCGAGCTCCTCGACTGCCGCGCGCCGGGACGCGTGATCCTGCGCAGCCCGGTTCGCGGCGGCCAACTCCGCCTCAAGCAATGACAAACGGGCCTGCAGGGCCTCGCAGCGAGCGGCGAGCGCCGACTCGACCTCGCCGGTGCGCGCGGACAGCACCTGCGTGTTGCGCGATGCGATGTCTCCGGCGACGGCAATTTGGTTCGCGGCACGGGTCGCTGCCGCGAGATCAGCCTCCAGGGAGTAGACCCGGGACTGAAGAACCTCGCATCGAGCAGCGAGTGACCCTTCGATCTCGGAAGGCCCCCGCATGAGCGCAGCCGACTGGTCATTGCGATCCCTCGCCGACGCAGCCCGATCCTGCTGCTCGAGGAGGGCAATGCGCGCCTGGAGCTGCTCGCACCGCACCATGAGGACCGACTCGGCCTCGCGATACCGCGCGACATCGACCTCGAGGTGCCCCACGGTCTCCTGGACGGCATCAAGGAACTCGTCGACCTCGTCCATGTCGTAGCCCGCCCTCAGACGGGTGGCACGAAAGGCAACTGCCCGGACATCAGCCGGGGTGAGGGTCATGAGCAGGGGCCAGCCACTGGCGGGCAGCTTCCTCGCATCAGAGGTTCATCGCGACGCTGATGAGGATCTGGAGCCCGATGAGCACGATGAGGAAGGCCAGGTCGAACTGCATGCCCCCGATGCGCAGCGGCGGAATCACCCGGCGCAAGAGGCGCAACGGCGGATCGGTGACGGTGTAGATCGCCTCTGCGATGAGCAGGAGGATGCCCGACGGCCGCCACGACCGTGCAAAGACCTGAACGAAATCGAAGATGAGCCGTCCGATGAAGACAAGCCAGTACAGCCACAGAATCGTCGCGAGGATCTCGCCTACGGCGCCCATCAGCTTTGGTTGAAGAAGGGATCTTGGGCGATCTGCGCTCGCGCCTCGTCGCCGACGTCGACATTGGGCGGGGACAGCAAGAACACCTTGTTCGTCACCCGCTCGATCGATCCACGCAGGCCGAAGACGAGCCCGGCGGCGAAATCGACGATTCGCTTGGCATCCGAGTCATCGAGCTCGGACAGGTTCATGATGACCGGGACCCCTTCGCGGTAGTCCTCGCCGATCCGGCGCGCGTCGTTGTAGCTGCGCGGGTGCACCGTCTCGATGCGAGTGATCTCGGTGCTCGGGACGGGCCGCCAGTCGGTGAGCGGGGCCGCCGTCGGACGACGCTCTGAGATTGCGTCCGTGCGGAAGGTTCGGACTGCGCGCGTCTCGGACAGGGTGCGGACCCCCCGGCTCTCGTAGCGATCGTCAAGGCGATCCTCTGCCCGATCATCCGAGACCCGTCGCTCACCGCCCCGCGACTCACGTCCGCGCACGTCACGACGGACGTCCTCGTAAACTTCGTAGTCATCCTCGACGACGTCGTCCCCAACGAGGCCGAGATAGACGCCCATCTTGCGCATCGCGCCAGCCATGAACCGCCATCCTTCTTCGAGGGTGAGAACTTCTTCGAGGGCACGAACTTCTTCGGGGGTGAGAACGTGCTCTGCCAAAACCTAGGTGTTCTGACAGGCTACCCGACAGCTGCGCGTTTCCCGAGTATCGCTCCCCCGATGCGCACGTGTGTCGCACCGTGCCGGATAGCGTGCTCGAGGTCTCCGCTCATCCCCGCTGATATCCGGTCGGCACCGGGAGCCACCGTTTCGAGTCGTCTGCCCACTGATTCAAGCAGCCCGAACGCGGCATCAGGGTCACCGGGAAAGGGCGCGACCCCCATGACTCCGCGAAGCGCCAGCCCCGGCAGGGCTGCGACCCGTGCCGCGAGATCGGGCACATCGGCTGGGCGGACGCCACCCCTGCCAGCCGCCTCACCCGGATCCAAGGAGACCTGGAGGAGGATCTCGATCGACCGATTCGCAGCGACCGCGCCCGCGGAGAGCGCCTCGGCGAGCGGCAGCCGATCGACGGACTCGACGACATCGGCCCAGGCCGCCACCGACCGCGCCTTGTTGCGCTGAACCTGACCGATCATGTGCCAGCGCAGGGCGGGAGCGGTGTCCGCCAGTTCGGCGGCCTTTGCCCGCGCCTCCTGGTCCTTGTTCTCCGCGACCTCCGAGCAGCCAAGGTCGTGGAGAATGCGCACGTCGGAGGCCGGGAAGGTCTTCGTCACGACGATGAGTTGGACGCTTCCAGCCGGACGATCTGCAGCGGCGCATGCCCTGTCGATCCGCGTTCGAACCTCGCTCAGGCCTGCGGCAATCTCCGCAGCGCGATCGACACCTGCACTCGAGTCACCTGACACCTGTCTGCCTCTCGGTTCACATCGCATGCCCCGCAGCGGGTCCGTCGCGGACTCACTGCCTGATGATCATCCCCTGCCGGCCCGTCACCGTGTCGCGCCGGTAGGAGAACAGGTCGGTCGACTCGTTCGTGCAGACATCCACGTTCAGCGCCGCGATGCCCAAGGCCGCCAGCTGCGCCGACACTCCCGCTCGGACATCGATGAACGACGTTCCCGAACGCTCAATGCACGCAACGTCACTGATCTGCGATGGCAGGGCCTGCCGAAGCGAGGCCGTGCGCTCAGCGGGCACCGGGTAGCAGCGGGCGCAGATCGCCGGGCCGACGACCGCCTCAATGGCCACCGCACCGAGCTCACGCATGGTCGCCACGGCAGCACCGACCACTCCCGCACCGAGTCCCCGCCACCCGCAGTGCACCGCCGCGATGACCCCGGCACCCGGATCTGCCAGGACAAGCGGCACGCAATCGGCCGCGAGCGCGAGCAGGGCAACTCCTTGGGAGTCGGTCACTAGTGCATCGACACCGGGGACGGTGCCGCCGGCCGACACGACACCGACGGCGGCGCCATGCGTCGCTCCCATGACGGCGACGTCCGATGATTCGAGGCCAACGAGTCCCGCGGTCCGACGCCGGTTCTCGGCAACCGCCCCCGCATCATCGCCGACGTACTCGGCGAGGTTCAAGGATCGGTAGGCACCGATGCTCGACCCCCCTGCACGCCCGGTGGCCGCCCACAGTGCGGCGCTGGAGCCATCCGGGTTCTGGCCCAGTGCACCGGATGCGATCGCGAACACGCAGGGATCCGCTACTTCAGGAAGTCCGGGATGTCCAACTCATCCTCTGAGTCCTCGAAGACGATTCTGCGCGGCTGCTGGGAGGGCGGAGTGCTGACCGGTGCATCTGCGACGGGTCGGGGCACCTGTCGGATGGGAGCCGGCGTGGCGGGCTCCTCGGGCTTGCGAGCAGTCGAGGCCGCGCCACGTCGGGCCGGCAGCTCGCCACCGTCAAAGCCCGCGGCGATGACCGTGACGCGCACCTCATCGCCGAGCGTGTCGTCGATGACGGCACCGAAGATGATGTTGGCATCCGGGTGCGCCGCATCGCTCACCCGGCGCGCCGCCTCGTTGATCTCGAAGAGGCCCAGGTCACTTCCGCCGGAGATGGAGAGCAGGACGCCGTGCGCTCCGTCGATACCGGCCTCGAGGAGCGGACTGGAGATCGCCTTCTCAGCAGCCTCCACCGCGCGATCCTCGCCGCGCGCAGACCCGATCCCCATGAGGGCGGTCCCGGCACCGTGCATGACACTGCGGACGTCGGCGAAGTCGAGGTTGATGAGCCCCGGGGTCGTGATGAGGTCCGTGATCCCGGAGACTCCCTGGAGGAGCACGTGGTCGGCCTGCCGAAAGGCGTCGATGACGCTGATGTTGCGGTCCGAGAGCGACAGCAGGCGGTCATTCGGAATGACGATGAGCGTGTCGACCTCAGCCCGGAGGTTCTCGATGCCCGACTCGGCCTGCGACTGGCGCCGACGTCCCTCGAACCCGAAGGGGCGCGTCACGACGCCGAGGGTGAGCGCGCCCAATGAGCGGGCGATCCGAGCCACCACCGGCGCTCCACCCGTGCCCGTGCCTCCGCCTTCCCCAGCGGTCACGAACACCATGTCGGCACCCTTGAGCACCTCTTCGATCTCGTCAGCGTGATCCTCGGCCGCCTTCTTGCCGACCTCGGGGTTTGCGCCGGCGCCAAGGCCCCGGGTGAGCTCGCGGCCGATATCGAGCTTGACGTCGGCATCACTCATGAGGAGTGCCTGCGCGTCGGTGTTCACCGCGATGAACTCGACCCCCTTGAGCCCGACCTCGATCATCCGGTTGACGGCATTCACGCCGCCGCCTCCGATCCCGACGACCTTGATCACTGCCAGGTAGTTCTGCGGAGCCGCCACAGCTGCTCATCCCTTCGTCGTTGTTGGCCGAGGCCGCCAGATCAGCGGCGTTCGCCCACGTATTCGCGTTGAATGGGTGACCCTCAACCTCTAGTTCAGGGTGAGGTTTCGTCCATCCATCAAGCCGCCGGAGGCTAGACGGTGCGCGCGCATCATGCAAGCGAGCACCCTTGGCCGCGCCTGTCCGGACAGTGCCTCGCACCCGGCACTGCGAGCCGCTACAAGCCAAACCCCTAGTCCGCAGGCGCAATCGGCTGACCGATAGTGGTCGGCAACTCCGGTGCCGCGACGTCGTAGACGCGGGCCTTCGTCTTCATGAGCGCGGCCAGCACGCGGGCCTTGAGCAGCGGCCGCTCCACGCTCCCCCACCTGATGACGATGCCGGAGTCAAGGACGAGTTCGGCATCGTCGCGGGTCGTCGCCGAGACGAGTGCGACCCTCGAGCGGAGGTCCACGGGAATGGTTTCGAGGACTCGCATGGCGGTCACGAGGCCCACGCCATCGCCCCGGACGGTCGGAAGCCCGGGCTCAAGGGGCTCGGGAGGGACGAACACGGCTCCATCGGACGACACTGCTGCCCGGGAGCCTTCGAGGAGTGCAATCGCCACCCGAGGCTCGACGACGAGGACCACTCCACGTGGCCACGCCCTCACCACCGCGGAAGCACGAACCCACGGCAGTGCCGCGATCCCCGACCGCACCTGCACGGTATCCAGTCGCGCCATCTGCAGGCCGATCGGGACATCGGCAGCGTCAAGCACCCGGTTGACGAGTATCCCCGATACTCCGGTGACCTCGACCTTGCGAATGACGAGCACCGAGGAGAACCACACGACCCACACGAGGCCCGCGATCAGAACGGCCGCAATGAGGAAAACGAAGCGAAACACCCGCCAGCGACGGCGGCGGGCCGGGTCACGGACCGGCTGTCGCCGTTCCTTCGCCCGGCGAGGCGGAGTGCCTGTCGCCATCAGGCCGGTCGCATCCGATGTCACGCACCTTCACGCAGGCGCAGGAGGTCGAGCACTTCGAGGCCGATCATGCCGATGTCGCCCGCGCCGAGGGTCATGACGATGTCACCGCTACCCGCCCGCTCGACGAGATGCGCGGCCACAGCGGACCAGGACGGCTCGAACACCACGTGCGCGGGATCCAGCGGTACGTTCGCCGCCATCGTCTGTCCGCTGGCGCCCGGGATGGCCGTCTCGCCCGGTGCGAACACCTCGAGGACCACCACATCGTCGGCGAGACCGAGTGCCGCTCCGAATTCGTTGATGAACATCGCTGTCCGGTAGTAGTGGTGCGCCTGGAATGCGACGACGACGCGACCCGCCCCTGCCACGTCACGCGCCGCACGCAAGGTTGCCTCGATCTCAGTCGGGTGATGCGCATAGTCGTCGAAGACCCTGACTCCAGCGACCTCGCCCCTGAAGTCGAACCTGCGACGGGAGCCGCTGAAGCCGGAAAGGCCCTCGGCCATCTCGGCAGCCGGTTGGCCAAGGCCGATGCCGGTGACGAAGGCCGCGAGTGCGTTGAGCGCGTTGTGGCGGCCGGGGACCTGCAACGCGATCCTCCCGAGCCCCGCGCCGGATGCATCCTCCACCCCGAAGGCCCAGCCCCTTCCCGTCCACTCGAGATCCGCCATCCGGAAGTCAGCGTCAATGGCACTTCCATAGGTGCGGACATCGACGCCGGCTTCGCGCGCCTGCCCCACGAGCCGTGCTGCGCCGGGGTCATCGGCGCACGCCACGAGAAAGCCCGCCCTGTCCCGGATGCCGATGGCGAACTCCAAGAACGCCGCCTCGATGGCCTCGAAGGTACCCCAGTGATTGAGGTGGTCCGCCTCGACGTTCGTGACGATCCCGGCGAACGGCGAATATTGCAGGAACGCCCCATCGCTCTCATCCGCCTCGACCACGAAGATCTCGCCGCTCCCGAGGTGCGCGTTCGAACCGGATTCGTTCAGTTCGCTGCCGATGGCGAAGGACGGGTCGGCGCCGCAGTGCTG
>WLOY01000012.1 GCA_009699015.1 Actinomycetota bacterium
GCCTCCTTCAACCCGGCGAATATCTTCGAGGGCGGCCTCACCGGTGGTGCTGGCATCGCATTCGCATTCGCTCTCGCCTCCTTCATCGGCTTCGAGGCGACCGCGATCTACAGCGAGGAGTCGAAGGACCCGAAGCGCACCGTGCCGAGGGCGACCTACATGTCGGTCGTCTTCATCACCGTGCTCTTCGGCATCGTCGGCCTTGCGCTCGTCTCCGGCCTCGGGGCCGAGGGCGTCACCGACAAGGTCTTCGAAGTGACAGCTATTGACGGAGTTCCGCTGTCAGATCCGTCAGCGGTGCTCTTCAGCCTGTCGACGAGCTTTGTCGGCTCATGGCTCACCGAGGTCTTCGCCGTCATCGTCCTGACGTCGCTGTTCGCGGCAACCCTGGCCTTCCAGAACAGCGCCTCGCGCTACCTGTTCTCGATGGGCCGCGCAGGCGTGCTGCCGAAGTCGCTCGACAAGGTCAACGGTCGGCAGTCGCCGATGGTCGCAACCTCGATCGTGTCGGTGCTCGCGCTCGCGCTCGTGGTGGTCTCGATCATCTTCGCCTGGGATCCGATCCTCAACCTGTTCTACTGGTTCGGCGCAGTCGCGGTGATCGCGATCGTGCTCACGGAAATTCTCGTGAGCCTCTCGGTCATCGTGTACTTCCGCCGCACGAAGGAGGACACCAGGGTTTGGCACACGTTGATTGCTCCGATCCTGGCAATCATCGGCCTCGTCATCGGTGAGTACATGCTCATGTCGCGGTTCAACCTCTTCTCCGGCACTGCGTCGGGTGAGGGCGGCCCATGGGAGATGAACACCACGGGCTGGATTCTCGTGCTGCTCACCTTCGCGGTGTTCGTGGTCGGCCTTCTCGTGGGCCTGCTGCGTAAGGGCCGGGAGAACTACGACTCGGTGCGCAACTTCGTCAGCTAGATCACCTCGAGGGAGGCAGGCGGTCATCCGGCCGCCTGCCTCCCTCATGGGTTCGAGGAGTGAAATGACTGATCCGACGGCCCAGCGACTGTCGCCCTCCGGGCATGTCGATGCGTTCGCCCGTGAGAGCCTGCCCCCGTTCGAGGATTGGCCGGTGCTCGTTGGACTTGGTGCGCTCGGCTATCCCGAGCGTCTCAACGCCGCGGTGGAGCTCGTCGACTCAACGATTGCCGCGCACGGCAGTGACCGGCCCGCGTTGATCGGCATCGACCAGCGCTGGAGCTACGGCGAACTGTCGAAGGCGGTTCAGCAGGCGGCGAATGTCCTCGTGGATGCCGGCGTCGTTCCCGGCAATCGGGTGCTGCTTCGCGGACCCAACAACCCCCTGCTTGCAATCGCCTGGCTTGCGGTCGTCCGGGTCGGCGGTGTCGTCGTCACGACGATGCCGATGCTCCGCGCCGTTGAACTCGAGAAGATCAGCGACATCGCGCGGGTACAGTTCGCGCTCGTCGACCACCGCTACCTGGAGGAGTGGGAAGGGGTCGGCTCATTCGACGGAGTGACGATCCCATTCGGCGGGCCTACGGATGACGACCTCGTCGCAAGGTGCTGGGTGGCATCCGCCGTAAACGTGGCAGCGGACACCGCTGCGGACGATGTGTGCCTGCTGGCCTTCACCTCCGGCACGACCGGCAAGCCGAAGGCGACGATGCACTTCCACCGCGACGTGCTCGCCATCGCCGACACCTTCAGCGCCCACATCGTCAAGCCAACTTGCGACGACGTGTTCGCCGGAAGCCCGCCGATCGCCTTCACCTTCGGCCTGGGTGCGGTGGTGATCTTCCCGCTGCGTGCCGGTGCCTCGACCGTGCTGCTCGAGGCCGCGTCCCCACCGGCACTCCTGGAGGCAATCCCCGAGTACCGAATCACCTGCCTGTTCACCGCCCCGACGGCCTACCGGGCCATGCTGCCGATGGCCACGAACGCAGACCTCTCGTCGCTGCGACGCTGTGTCTCCGCTGGCGAGACCCTGCCGTCGGCGACCTGGCAGGCATGGTTCGACGCGACCGGGATCAAATTGATCGACGGGATCGGGGCGACCGAACTCCTCCATATCTTCATCTCCGCGAGCGACCACGACATCCGACCGGGCACGACTGGTCGGCCCGTGCCCGGCTTCATTGCCGAGGTCGTGGACGAGAACCTCATGGCGCTCCCGGCTGGCGTTCCTGGCCTCCTCGCGGTCAGGGGCCCCGTTGGCTGCAGGTACCTTGCGGACGATCGGCAGCGCGTGTACGTCCGCGGTGGATGGAATATCACCGGCGACGTCTACCTCATGGACGAGGCCGGGTATTTCCACTACCAGTCCCGTGCCGACGACATGATCGTCTCGAGCGGCTACAACATCGCGGCACCGGAGGTCGAAGGCGCGCTCCTCAATCACTCAGCGGTGGCCGAGACTGCGGTGATCGGCATCCCCGATATCGATCGGGGGATGCTCGTCAAGGCGTTCGTCGTCCTGCAGCCCGGGTTCGCGGCGGACCCGTCGATGGCCCGCGGCCTGCAGGATCACGTGAAGGCGACGATCGCGCCCTACAAGTACCCACGGCAGATCGAGTTTGTCGATGAGTTGCCGAAGACCGCGACCGGCAAGCTGCAGCGGTTCCGGCTCAAGGAGATCACCGGCACATCAGACTGATCGGGTGAGAGGCCGGCTGCTCAGGTGATGAGCCGGGCAGGCAGGCTCGCGACGCCGTTCACGAAGTTCGAGCGGGTGCGGACGATGCCGCCGGTTGCCTCGAACCGCACCCCGCGCCGCACTATCTCCTCGAGCAGGATTCGGATCTCCAGCCGGGCGAGCGGTGCGCCGAGGCAGTTGTGCGGCCCCTGTGCGCCGAACGAGACCATCTTCGGCCGCACCGGCCGGGCGATGTCAAAGCGAAGGGGGTCGTCGAAGACCGTCTCGTCGAAGTTGGCCGAGGCGTACCAGATGACGACCTTGTCGCCCTCGCTGATCGAGACACCGGCGAGCGTGGTGTCCTTGGTCGCGGTGCGGCGCATGTGGAGCACGGGGGTCGCGTACCGGATGATCTCCTCAACGGCCTGCTCGACGAGTTCGGGGCTGGCGTGCAGCAACTCGAGCTGATCGGGGTTCTCGATGAACGCATTGATGCCGTTGCTGATGGCCGTGCGCGTTGTCTCATTTCCGGCGAATACCAGCACCTGGAACATGTTCGCGTATTCGGTGCTTGTCAGGTGATCGCCGTCGACCTCGGCCTGGATGAGCGTGGTGACGAGATCGTCGTGCGGATCGGCACGGCGCTCCTCGCCGAGCTTGCGGCCGTACTCGAACAGGCCGAATGCGGCGGGGGAGTTGAAGGGCAATAGCTCAAGGGGTGTCGTGTTGCCGTACGCGTCCGGCGAAAGGTTCTCGCCGCCGGAGGCGAGGTGGTCGCTGAGCTCGACCATGTAGTCGGCGTCCTCCTTCGGGACCCCGAGGATGTCGACGATGACCCGGATGGGTAGCGGTGCCGCGATTGCCGGCACGATATCGACGTCGCGGGCCGCGATCGCGTCGTCGAGCAGCTCGACCGCGATCGCCCGGGTTGCCTCCTCGTAGTTGCGCACCTTGCGTCCGGTGAACGCGGGGATGCCGAGTTTGCGCAGGCGAACGTGCTCAGGCGGATCGGTATCGATGATCGAACGCCGGGCATCCATGGCCTCCTGGGGGAGGTCCCAGAGGTTCGTCATTCCCGTTGCGCTCGAGAAGGTCTCGGGGTCGCGGGTGACGGTGACGAGGTCCTCGTAACGGGTGACGGCCCAGTAGGGGCGTCCCTCGTATGTCCGCCGTGCTATCGGCTCCTCGCGCCGCATCGCCGCGAAGGTCGCATGCGGGATGCCCTGCTCGTAGGTGTCCGGGTCGGTGATGTCTGCGGACACGTCAGCGACCGTTGCCCGGGACGATGACGAACCGGCCCGACACGTCACCGGCATGGAGCCTGTCGTGGGCATTCTGGGCGTCGTCGAGGCCGATGACCTCGATCGTCGCGTGGATGGTGTGCTGCTGGGCTAGGGCGACGAGTTCGCCCAACTGGCCCCGCGTGCCCCAGATGGAGGTCATGAAACGGGCCTCATGGGGCACCTTGCCGAAGCCGAACGGGATGCTTCCGCCGTAGAGCCCGACGACCACGGCAATGCCCTGCCGGGCAACATGCGCGGCAGCGGCTTCGAGGGTTGCGTCGGCTCCGACGAAGTCGACGACGGCAGTGAAGAGGCCCTCTGCCTCCCCGGGGGGAACCGCGAGGTCGGCGCCGAGCTCGAGTGCGAGGCGGCGCTTCTCGGCGGAGGAGTCGACGACGACCACCTCGGCATCGGAGCGGATCTTCAGGAACTGCAGCCCGTATTGCCCGAGCCCGCCGGCCCCAAGGACGAGGGCTCGTGGCTTGCTGGCCGTGGCGAGGAAGGGCAGGGTGTGGTCGACCGCGCGGTAGGCGGTGAGCCCCCCGCACGCGAGGGGCGCGGCGTGCGCCGGATCGAGGTCTGCGAGGGGCAAGAGGTAGCCGTCGTCGGGGATCGCCATGCGCTCGGCATAGCCGCCGTCCTTGAACAGCCCGGCCTCGGTGGCATTCGGGCAGATCATCTCCTGGCCCGACGAGCAGGCCCAGCAGTCGGGCTTGCGGCAGCCCCAGCAGGCGTAGACGAGGACCGGGCCGAGCGTGGGATGCAGTCCGGCGACCTCGTGGCCGAGGATGACCGGCAGCACCGTCGTGTAGTCGCCATTGGCCGCATGGAGATCGGAGTGACAGATCCCGCAGGCGAGGACGTCGATGACCGATCCCCCGGGGGCGGCGACAGGGTCAGGGACCTCCATCTCGGTGAGGGGGGAACCGGGACTGGTGAGCACGACGGCGCGCATTGGGTGTCCTTCCGATCGGGCAGCCAGATCCGGGAAAGCAGCGTCCTGAACCGCCACCGCAGACTACATTTATCAAGTATCTAAATCCACGGTTTCTGGAGGATTCATGCACGCCCAGGTCTTGGACACAGCCGAATGGGATCGGGTGGCAGCTCTGTGCCGCGACAACGACATCCACACGGTCGAGTGCGTCGTGCTCGACACGTGGGGCATCCCAAGGGGCAAGCGGATCCCCACGCGTCAGTTCCTCCGGGGGACCGGCTACGCGATCGCCAACGTCATCTACACCTGGGATCCGACCTGCTTCATCTTCTCGACCCCCTGGGTGAACGAGGCCGATGGATTCCCCGACATGCACGCCGTGCCCGACCTCGCTAGCTTCCGGATCGCGGGCTGGACCACCGGCGTTGCGATCGTCATGTGCGACACCGTGAACGTCTCGACCGGCGAGCCGATCGAGATGGACGCTCGCAACATGCTCAAGCGGCAACTCGCGAGGTTCTCCGCGATGGGCTTCGAGGTGAACGCGGCAACCGAGCTCGAGTGCCACTTCTTCAACGAGGACTGGTCGCCCCTCTACGACGACATCAACTGCTACTCCATCGCGCGCGGCGCCGAGATGGAGTCGTTCATGCTCGACATCCGCGAGGCGCTCCGCAAGACCGGCATCGAGGTGGAGGCGTGCAACGTCGAGTACGGACCGGGCCAGACCGAGATCAACCTGCGCTACGGCCCGCTCATGGAGATGGCCGACGCTACCGTCTACTTCAAGTACATCGTCCGGACAGTGGCCAAGCGACACGGCATCAACACCACCTTCATGGCCAAGCCCTTCCTGCTCGAGGCGGGCAACGGCATGCACGTTCACCAATCGCTGTCGCGCAATGGCGCGAATCTCTTTGCGGAGCGCGACGAGGATTCAGTGATCGGCAACAGCCTCATGCGCAGGTACCTGACCGGCCTGCTCGCCCACAACAAGGAACTCCAGCTCATCATGACCCCGACGATCAGCGGCTACAAGCGGGTGCAGGACTACTCGTTCTCGCCGACCCAGGTCACCTGGGGTCTTGATCACCGGCTCGTCGGGGTGCGGTCAATCATCGGGGCCGGCGCGGGCAACCGCCTCGAATCACGGTGGGCCGCCGCTGACGCGAACCCGTACCTGGTCCTCGCGGGCGTGCTCGGCGCTGGCATGGACGGCATCGAGCACGACTACGCGCTGATGGATCAGGTCGTTGGCGACCCGCATGTCGACGAGCGTTGGGAGCGCCTCCCGGTCGATCTCGAGGGCGCGATCGCGGGCTTCGATTCGCCCTTCACCCGCAGCGTCTACGGCGATGTATTCGTCGATAACTTCATCATCATGCAGACCCGAGAGGCCGAGGAGTTCCGGCAGCACGCCGATCAGTCAAGCCCGGACGTGACGGACTGGGAGATCAAGCGCTACCGGGGTGTCATCTAGATGGGCGATCAGCGGTCGGTGCTCCTCATCAGCCATGAGCCTGAGGCGTCTCCCGGCATGATCGGCGCGATGCTGCGCGAGCGCGGCGTCGACGTCCGTACCCACGTGGTGCTCACCGATCCGGCGAACCCGAGCATCGGCTTTCCCGATCCGACCCAGTTCGACGCCGTCATCGCCTTCGGCTCCTTCTCGAACGCGTATGCGGAGCACTCGAGGCCATGGGTCGCAGCAGAGATCGACTACATCACCAGGTTGATGGAGTTGAGCATCCCGTATCTCGGAGTGTGCTTCGGGGGCCAGCTCCTCTCGGAGGCGCTCGGCGGCTCGGTTGAGCGGGCACCTGAGGGCCGCGACGAAATCGGGGTCGTCTCCATCGGCGACGTGTCGGGCATGCCGATCCCCTCCGGCCCCTGGTTCACCTGGCACGAGGATCGGATCCTCTTGCCAGACGGAGTCGAGGTGCTCGCGCGCAATGACAATGCCGTCCAACTCTTTCGCCAAGGCAATGCGGTCGGCACGCAGTTCCACCCCGAGGCCGACGTCGAGCTCGTCTCGCAGTGGCTGCGCATCGGCCCTGACCACGTTCCGGAGCGCACGAGCGCCGCAGAGCTGCTCGGTGACCTCACGGATCAGGCAGAGGTGCTCCGACGCAACTGCGAGCAGCTAGTCGACTGGTTCTTCACCGACGTGGCCGGGGCGCCGGTGTGAGTGCACCACTCGCGGGCATCGTCGTGGTCTCCCTCGAGCAGGCGATCTCCGCTCCTTTCGCAACGCGTCAGCTCGCCGACCTCGGTGCCACCGTCATCAAGGTCGAGCGACCCGGGGGTGACTTCGCCCGCCACTACGACGCCGATGTGAAGGGTGAGTCAGCGTTCTTCGTGTGGGCCAATAGGGGCAAGCAGTCGGTGGTGCTGGACATAAAGAACGATGGCGATGCCGAAACCTTCTTCGCACTGATTGCTGGTGCCGACGTCTTCGTCCAGAACATTGCACCTGATGCCGCCGAGCGGATGGGCATCGGCGCCGAGCAACTGCACTCGCGGTTCCCCGGCCTCATCGCATGCGAGATCTCCGGCTACGGCTCCGGCGGACCGCGCAGCGCGGACAAGGCCTACGACCTGGCCGTGCAAGCCGAGGCGGGGGCCTTCTCGGTGACCGGGGGCGAGGAGATGTCGAAGGTCGGGTTCTCGGTCGCTGACATCTCGGCAGGCATGTACGCGATGAGCGGCGTGCTCGCCGCCCTCGTGCGCCGTGAGCGCACCGGCGAAGGGGCCGCCATCTCCGTGTCGATGCTCGACTCCCTGGTCGAGTGGATGTCAGCGCCGCTCTACGCCGCCGTGCACGGCAAGGGTCAGGCGCCACGGACGAGCAGGCGCCACCATGCGATCGCCCCGTACGGAACCTTCGCGCTCGCGAGCGGCAGAACCGTCCTCATAGCCATCCAGAATGACCGCGAGTGGCAGCGGATGGCCGAGATCGTCCTGGCGAGCAGTGACTTGGCAACCGATGAGCGGTTTGCGACCAATGCGGCCCGGATTGCGAACGTCGAAGAAACCGAGGCCATTGTCAGTGAGGGCTTGCGTTCGATTTCGGACGACGACGCGTTGGCCCGACTCGCCGAGGCCGGCATTGCCACAGCGCGAGTGAACGACCTCGCTGATGTCTGGCAGCACGAGCAACTGCGGGCCCGCGGCCGCTTCGTCGAGGTCGACACACCGGGCGGCCCGCTTGAACTCCTCGCCGAACCCTTCGCGATCAGCGAATGGTCACCGGGCAGGCGCCGCATCCCGGCCCTCGGAGAGCACGATCCCGCTGTCGTCGAAGGGATTATCCGGCGGAGGAAATCGAACGATGACATCTGACGCATCAAGATGCGCATCTTGATACTAGGTTTGGTTCATGAGAACTACGGTGACGATTGATGACGCCCTCTACCGCAGGGCGAAGGCGTACGCAGCGATCGCGGGAATGAGTGTCGGTTCCGTCATAGAGCAGGCCTTGAGAGCCCAGTTGAGAGAGCACGCTGCACGATCTGATGCTCCGTTGGACCTGCCGGCCTACGACTGCGGTCCCTTTATGCCGGGTATTGACCCGATCGACACATCAGCCCTGCTTGACACGCTCGCGAGGGCGGACGATCTCGAGAGCGTCGCCCAGCCTTCATGATGTCCGTTGACGTGAACGTCCTGCTGAACGCCGTCAACTCAAGTGCAGTGCACCACGTGCGGGCACGCGGTGCACTGCTCGAGATGATGTCGAACACTGAACCTGTTGTCGTGTTCCCCGCGGTGGCGATTGGATTCCTCCGGCTTGTGACGGACCGGCGAGTCCTGTCAACGCCGTTGCAGCCGCTCGAAGCCGCCTCGTTTGTCCGCACGATGACCGCCCACCGACACATATCGATCGCGGATCCAGGACCCGAGGCGTGGACAATCTTCGATGACCTCCACGCTCAACATCGGCCGGTGGGGTCTGATGTGACGGACGTTCATCTGGCAGCGAGCGCAATCGCCCTCGACGCGACGTGGGTCTCCTTCGATCAAGGCTTCGCACGGTTCCCGGATCTGGACTGGCGATCGCCCTGAGCTGTCGACCGCACGGCCAATTCAATACGACTTTGGCAGGCCCATGACGTGCTGGCCGAGGTAGGCAAGCACGAGGTTGTTGTTGATCGGGGCGGTCTGGTAGAGCCGCGTCTCGCGGAACTTGCGCTCGATGTCGTACTCGACCGCGAACCCGAAGCCGCCGTGGGCGTCCATCGAGGCATTCGCGGCAGCCCACGAAGCCTCGGAGGCCAGGAGTTTGGCCATGTTCGCCTCCTCCGCGCACTTCTCCTTCGCGTCGTACAGCCGCGCGGCCTCGAAGCGGACGAGGTCTGCCGCGCGAAGGGCTGCGTAGGCGCGGGCGAGCGGGAACTGCACGCCCTGGTTCGCGCCGATCGGACCGCCGAACACCTCGCGTGAGTTCGCGTACTGAACGGCACGCTCGAGCAGGAACCGGCCATCGCCGAGGCACTCGGAGGCAATGAGGATCCGTTCGGCGTTCATGCCGTCGAGGATGTAGCGAAAGCCCTTGCCCACCTCGCCGATGAGTGCTTCATCGGGGATGAGCACGTCGTCGAAAAACACCTCGGTCGTGTTGTGGTTCATCATCGTGGCGATGGGCTTGATCGTGATGCCCTCGACCTTGCGCATGTCGATGAGGAAGGTCGACAGGCCATCGGTCTTCTTCTCGCAGTCGTCGTAGGGCGTGGTGCGGGCGAGGAGCAGCATGAGGTCGGAGTAGAGGGCGCGTGACGTCCAGATCTTCTGGCCGTTGACCCGCCAGCCGCCGTCGACCTTCTCCGCCTTCGTGCGGATCCGGGTCGTCTCCGAGCCGGCCCCGGGCTCGGTTACCGCGAACGCCTGGAGTCGCAGGCTGCCGTCGGCAAGCTGGGGCAGGTACTGCTCCTTTTGCGCTTCGGAGCCGTGCCGCAGCAGCGTGCCCATGATGTACATCTGCGCATGACAGGCGGAGGGGTTGCCGCCAGAGGCTGAGACCTCCTCGAGGATGATCGAGGCCTCGGTGAGGGTTGCACCGCCGCCCCCGTACTCCTCGGGGATGAGGGCGCCGAGATACCCGGCATCGGTGAGGGCCGCGACGAACTCCTCGGGATACCGGTCGGGCTCGAGGCCGCGCCAGTACTCCCCGGGGAACCGGTCGCAGACCTCGCGGACCGCTGATCGGAGATCGTCATATTCGGAATTCGATGAAAGCCGCACATGGCGTTTGTATCATTTATCCAAGATTCGCGCTGACGAACCCGTCACGAGAACATGCCTCCCTCGCGAAGAAGGGTTCCCCGTGACCGTCACCGACTGGCAGGCACTAGCCGCCCGCGTCACCCACCCGTCCGGCCTTCTCATTGACGGCGCGTGGGTTGACGGCACGGGCGGTCGCCACTCGGTCATCAGTCCCATCGACGGGGCGATGATCGCCGAGGTCTCCTTCGCCTCGGAATACGACGTCGATCTCGCCGTCATGTCGGCGCGACGTGCCTTTGAGGACGGACGCTGGTCGCACAAGTCGCCACTCGAACGCAAGGAGATCCTCGTCAGGTGGTCAGAGCTGTGCGCTGAGCACTCCGACGAGCTTGCCGTGCTCCAGGCTCTCGAGATGGGCAAGCCGGCCCGCGAGGCTCAGGCGGTCGACAACCGGGCCGTGATCCGCACATTGCGCTGGTTCGGCGAGGCAATCGACAAGGTCCTCGATGAGATCCCGAACACCGCGCGCAATTCACTCGCCCTGATCCAGCGTGAGCCCGCCGGAGTCGTCGCGGCGATCGTCCCTTGGAACTTCCCGCTCACGATGGCCGTCTGGAAGGTCGCACCCGCGCTGGCCGTCGGCTGCTCCGTCGTCCTCAAGCCGGCTGAGGCGTCCCCTCTTTCAGCCTTGCTCTTTGCCCAGCTCGCACTGGAAGCCGGCATTCCTGACGGAGTCCTCAACGTCGTGAACGGACACGGGCAGGTTGCCGGCCAGGCCCTCGGGCGCCATATGGATGTCGACGTCGTGACCTTCACCGGCTCGACCGCAGTTGGCGCCAAATTCATGGAGTACGCCGCGCAGTCGAATCTCAAGCGGGTCTGGCCCGAGCTCGGTGGCAAGTCGGCGAACGTGATCTTTCCCGATGCCGACATCGCCAAGGCTGCCAGCACGGCGGCCGGGTCGATCTTCTATAACGCGGGTCAGATGTGTACTGCGGGATCCCGGCTGCTTGTCCACGAATCGATTCACGACGAGGTCATGGAGCATGTGCTGAGGGCTGCTGCCGAGACTCAACCGGGCAATCCGTTGCTTGCCGACACACCGATGGGGACGGTCGTGAGTGCAGCCCACCTCACGAGGATCCACGCGATGGTCGAGCGGGCTCGTGGGGAGAGCGGTGAACTGCTCACCGGGGGAGAAGCCGTGCTCCAGGAGACGGGCGGTAGCTACTACCCGCCGACCGTGTTCGACCACGTCGACCCGTCAGACCTGCTCGCACAGGAGGAGGTCTTCGGCCCGGTGCTCGCCGTCACGACCTTCGCTGACGAGGCGGAGGCGGTCCGGCTGGCGAACGGTACGCAGTACGGCCTCGCTTCCGCAGTATGGACGTGCGACCTTGATCGGGCGGTCCGGGTGAGCCGCGATCTTCGGGTGGGAGTCGTGTGGGTCAACTGCTACGAGGAGGGTGACCTCACCGTCCCGTTCGGCGGGGTCAAGCAGTCGGGATTCGGCCGCGACAAGAGCCTGCATGCGTTGGACAAGTTCACCGACATCAAGACCACCTGGATAGAGCTCGCGTGAGCCCAAACCGGCGAGGCAATCTCGCGGACGAGGTCGCCGACCACATCCGCGATGCCATCCTCACCGGGCGCCTTCGCCCGGGTACGCGCATCGACCAGGACGCCATTGCCAAGGACATGGGCGTGAGCAGGCTGCCGGTGCGCGAGGCTCTCATCTCGCTTGACCAAGAGGGCCTCGTCCGCACGCTCCCGCGCCGAGGCGCGTACGTGGAGCGGGTGCAGCGCGAGGACATTGCCGACCACTATCAGCTCTTCGGCACCGTGGCGGGCCTCGCAGCTGCACGGGCTGTCGCGCGCCTCGACGACGAGGACCTCGCCCGGCTCGAGGCCGTCCAGGAGGCGATGGGCCGGTCGGACAGCCCGCAGGAGCAGGAGCGCCTCAACTTCGAGTTCCACCGCATCATCAACACGGCGTGCGGGAGCCGGCGCATCTCGAGCCTGCTGAAGATGCTCACCAGGTCACTGCCGATGCACTACTTCGAGTTCGTCCCGGAGTGGCCGGAGCAGGCCCTGCACCAGCACGCGGACATCATCGACGCCTTTCGCCGGCGTGATCCGGCGGCGGCGCAGCGGGCAATGGAGCAGCACCTGTTCGCCAGTGCGCGTCACGCGGTGGCAGCCCTCGAGAGGCTCGACTTCTTCGAGGGCTCGGAGACGAATCCCTAGGATCCCGGGTCCGAAAGATGGGCTCATTGCTTGCTGATGCGGATTTGGGGTGGGGAGCTTGAAGGCTCGAACGCGACTGCTGCGCGGACGGAATACCGACCAAGCCACGGCCGTCGTGACCGAGGTCACGCATCCGTTCATGACCCACGCCACGGCCAGTCAGTAGCCTGCCAGGTCAATCCACTTCAGCCCGGCCACCGAACCGAAGCCTCGATCGGATGAGACCGCTTCCCAACCATGGGATATCGCGACGGCTGCGACGACGGAATCGAAGGCACCTAAGGATGAAGTCTGCGACCAGATGCGCAAGCCTTCGAGCACATCGCGGGTATTCACAATCGTCAGTGGCCCAAGGAGCTCGGCGAATCGCTCTGCTTGTGCGAAGGCACCAGCGCGGTCACGGCGTCGAGCTCGAACGTGCGCGTACTCCTGCAGCACCTCCGGTGTGGTGGTCGCACTGATACGAGCCGCAACTACGTCGTGCAGGAGCCGGACTGCCGGCTCGCGAAGAGGGTGGTCTGCCCCTGATGCGTAAACCAAGACCGACGTGTCAAGGACGAGCATCAGGCGGCCGGGAACCGTGAGCCGCGCAGTTCGTCGAGTTCGAGCGCCAAATCCTTCGGATCAGGTACGGGCATCGGTCCGTCGGCGAGAATTGCATCGAGCAACGCGGCCTTGCGGACATCGGTGCCCGTCCACATGTGGTCGACGGCTTCGCGGATCAATGCACCGACACTGCGCTCTTCTGCCTTGGCCCGCTGGGCCAGCCGCGCGTACTGCTCCTCATCGAGCAGGATTTGCAGGCGGTGGGACAGCGGCATGCACCTACAGTAGCATGTGTAGGTTTTGCCAGCCTTTTCGCCTGTTTGGGCAAACGACCTGCGCCCCTAGCGCGATCGCTCTGCCAGTAGCACCCCGGTCAGCACCACGGCTGCACCGGCGATCTGGACGGCGGTGAGCGACTCGCCGAGGGCGAACCACGCGATGAAGATGGCGAGCAGCGGCTCGGTCATCCCGACAACCGATGCCTGCGATGCGCGGATGTGATGGAGCGCAACGACGACGAGCCAGAACGGGATGACGGTGCCGAGCACGACCATGTAAGTGCACAGCATCCACAGCGGTATCGGCGTGCCCTCGATGCCGAGCGGGTACCCCGATCCCCCGAGGGCGCTCCAGGGGAAGGACCACCATGGCTGCAAGATGGCCCAGAACAGGCTCGCTGCGCCAAACCCCCACATGGTGAGCGAGACCGCATCGCGCGGCTCGGGCTGATGTACCTGTCGATCGCCGATGACGTAATAGGTGGCGAGGGCTGCAGCGGCGCCGAACCCGGCGGTCACCCCGAGGGCATTGAGGTTGAAGCCCTGCCAGACCTGCGCCACCATCGCCAGGCCGACGAGGGCGAGCAGGAGAGCGGCCCAGACGAGCTTGCGCGTTGGCTGGCGCATCCCGAACCGGAACCACAGGGCAACCATGATCGGCGCGGTGAACTCGATGAGGAGCGCGACCCCGACGGGCAGGCGCTCGATGGCCACGAAGTAGAGCCACTGGGTCATGGCGACGCCGAGGATGCCGTAGGCGAGGAGCACCGGGATCTCGGCGCGCCGGATCCGAAGGGTCGCAGGGCGACTCACCGCGACGAAGGCGAGGAGGATCAGGAAGGCAGCGGTGACGCGCAGTTGCGATAGGCGAGCCGAGTCGATTCCGCTCGTGAGGATAGCCTTCGACACGGTCCCGTTCAGTGCGAAGCAGGTGGCGGCGAGCAGGTAGAGCACATAGCCCTTCGCGGGGCTCGCCCGGCGGTTGAGCGAGATGCCGGGAAGCGGCTCGGCGAGGTCGCTCACTGGTCGAGGGCAGCGCGGTAGACGTCAATCGTCTGCTCGGCTATTGCGTCCCAGCCAAAGTGGGCAACCGCCCGCTCGCGGCCAGTGCGGCCCATCTGCGCGGCGCGGGCCGGGTCGCCGGCGATCGAATTCACGGCAGCGGCGAAGTCGTTCTCAAACGAGGACGGGTCGGAGGTGTCGTAGTGGACGAGGACGCCGGTCACTCCATCGGCGACGACCTCGGGAATCCCTCCGACGTCACTCGCGACGACGGCGGTCTCACATGCCATCGCCTCGAGGTTGACGATGCCGAGAGGCTCGTACACCGACGGGCAGACGAACGCGATGGCATGGCTGAACAGCTGGATGAGCGCTGGCCTCGGCACCTGCTGCTCGATCCAGACCACGCTGTCGTGGCCGCGAACTGCTCGCAGGGCCCGCACAGCGGACGCGGTCTCGACCTCGATCTCGGGGGTGTCCGCCGCCGATGCGCACATCACGAGAACGAGATCGTTGTCGAACTGCTGGGCGGCACGCAGCAGGTGCACGAGGCCCTTCTGGCGAGTGATGCGTCCGACAAACAAGACATAGGGACGATCGGGGTCTACGCCGTGCTCGATGAGCGCGGTCGTGTCGGGGTCGTTGCGGTAGATCGAGGTGTCGATGCCGTTGTGGACGACGTGGACGCGGCTCGGATCGACGGTCGGGTAGGAGCGGAGGACGTCATCCCGCATGCCATGACTTACTGCGATAACTGCGCTGGCGTCGTTGTACGCGGTGCGCTCGACCCAGGACGAGACGCGGTAGCCACCGCCGAGCTGCTCCTCCTTCCAGGGGCGCATCGGCTCGAGCGAGTGGGCGGTGATGACGTGCGGGACTCCGTGGAAGAGCGAGCCGACGTGGCCGGCGAAGTTGGTGTACCAGGTATGCGAGTGGAGGAGATCGAGATCCGCTGTTGCCATGACCATCTCGAGATCAACGCCAAGGGTCTGGATCGCGCTATTTGCCCCGTGCAATTCGACCGGGACCGGATGCGCCGTGGCGTCTGAGCGGGGGGCCCCGAAGCAGTGAACGTAGACGGGCGTCAAGCGCCGCAACTCGATGACGAGCTGCTCGACATGAACACCCGCCCCGCCGTAAACGTCCGGGGGCCATTCGCGGGTGAGGAGTCCGATGCGCATTGGGCGAGCATAGGCAATGTGCCTCGATCAATGCGCCAGCATCGAAGCCGCTCCGGGTCTAAGGTTCTAAGGTGACATCCGATCCGCACGTGCTGGCCATGGTCCTGGCGGGAGGCGAGGGCAAGCGTCTCATGCCGCTCACCGCCGATCGTGCAAAGCCGGCGGTGCCATTCGGAGGGTCATACCGTCTCATTGACTTCGTCCTGTCGAACCTCATCAATGCGGGATTGCGACGCGTATGCGTGCTCACCCAGTACAAGTCGCACTCCCTCGACCGGCACGTGACCCAGACGTGGCGCATGCCGATCCTCCTCGGTGACTACGTCACGCCCGTGCCGGCCCAGCAGCGCCTCGGCCCCCGCTGGTACACCGGCAGCGCGGATGCGATCTTCCAGAGCCTGAACTTGGTCTACGACGAGGATCCTGAGGTGGTCGTCGTCTTCGGCGCCGACCACGTCTACCGCATGGACCCGATGCAGATGATCCGGGCTCACGTTGATTCCGGGGCGGGGGTCACGGTCGCCGGCATCCGGATGCCGAAGGCGCTGGCGAGCGACTTCGGGGTCATCCAGACCGCCGAAGACGGCGTTCGAATCACGAACTTCCTCGAGAAGCCGGCCGACCCGCCAACGATCCCGGGCGACGACGAGCACTGCTTCGTCTCGATGGGGAACTACGTCTTCACGAAGGACGTCCTCCTCGAAGCGCTCAAGGCCGACGCAGCCGATTCGTCATCGATACACGACATGGGCACGAACATCATCCCCATGCTCACGGCTTCGGGTGCCGCCAATGTCTACGACTTCGCGGAGAACGTCGTGGTCGGGGCCACTGATCGCGACAAGGGCTACTGGCGCGACGTCGGAACGCTCGACAGCTACCACGATGCGCACATGGACCTCGTCTCCGTCCACCCGATCTTCAATCTCTACAACCGACGGTGGCCGATCCTCACACACCTGCCGCCACTGCCGCCGGCCAAGTTCATCCAAGGCGGCAACGCCCACGAGTCGATGGTGGGGGCTGGAACGATCATCTCGGGGGCTCACGTGCGCACCTCGGTCATCGCCTCGAGCGTCGCCGTGGACGCGGGGGCATATGTCGAGGGCAGCGTCCTCATGCCGGGGGTCCGCATCGGCAAGAACGCTGTCGTGCGGCGGGCGATCCTCGACAAGAACGTAGTCGTCCCCGACGGCGCGCAGATCGGCGTGGATCTTGAACGGGACCGGGGGCTCTACACGGTGAGCGATGGCGGCGTCGTCGTGCTCGGAAAGGGCGTTCGCGCAGAGCTCTGATGAGGTTCGCACCAAGCTCTGATGAAGCCGTGTGACAATGGTTTCATCATGATGTGCTCACCGGGAATCGCTGCCTTGCGAGCGGGAATCCTCGCTCTGTGTCTTGTGGTTCCGACGGCGGCAGCCCAGGCGCCGCCCGCATTGGCCGCGTCCAGAGAGATCGCCCCCCGGATCATCGGAGGTGCGCCGAGCGGTGCATCCGAGAACCCCTGGCAGGTCCTCCTCATCATCAATGACCGATCCCTGTGCGGGGGATCACTCATCGCGAGCACCTGGATCCTCACCGCGGCGCACTGCATGAAGGATGCTGACGCATCAGGCGTGAAGGCATGGGCGGGCATCAGCGCACTGAGCGAGCGATCTGAGCAGAACCGGCTGCCGGCGTCACGCGTCATCGTCCACCCGCAGTATGACGCGACAACGCTCAACAATGACGTCGCACTCATCGAGCTCGCCTCACCATGGACCCCTAGCGCAGGCGTGGCCGCGATCCCCCTCCCGGTCGCCCAGGACCCCGCCACCTGGCCCGCGGCCGGGACGCTTGCAACGGTGAGTGGATGGGGGTACCTCGGGGGCAAGGGGCCATCGGCAACGGTCCTCCATCGGGCAACCGTCCACGTGCTCTCCGCGCCCGACGGAACATGCGGTTCGTACGGCACCACCTACCGGCCAGGAAGCCACGTGTGTGCCGGCGAGGCGACCGGCGGGGTCGATACGTGCCAGGGCGATAGCGGTGGGCCGCTCGTCATCGACGTCGGCGGAGTTCGGGTGCTGGCGGGCGTCACGAGTGCGGGCAACGAGTGCGCGCTCGCTGACTACCCGGGCCTCTACACGCGGGTCACGTCGCATCTTCCATGGATTCGCGACACGGCCGGAATCCCGCTCACGCCCCCGGCGACCCCCGAAGCCGCTGCGGCCGCGGCGATTGCCGGCGGCCGGGTGGTGGTCGCCTGGACTGCGCCCGACGCAGCCTCCTTCGTCGTGACCTCCGCCCCCGGTGGGATGACGTGCGAGACGACTGAGCTCACCTGCGTCGTGAGCGGCCTGACCCCGGGAACGGCATACGCCTTCACCGTTCAGGCGGCAAACTCCGCTGGTTCCAGTGCCATCTCCGCCCCGACCCCGCCCGTCGTCGCAGTCGACGGAACGACATCGGTCGGCAGGACAGTGAAGCAGTCGACTGTCTTCCGGTGGGCCGGCGTGCAGTTGAGCGTGAGCAGCACCATGCGGTCGCTCACTCCGTTGCGCTGCCGCGTGGTTGGAAGGGGCCTTGACATCACCAAGGCCGGGGTATGCCGGGCTTCCGTGAAGACCGGCCGCAAGAGTGCGGTGGTTGTCATTGGCGCGCAATCGTGAGTGCGAGACGGCCATGATGACTAGGGTTCAGTTCGAGATCGTCACCGGAGCACAATCGAGGAAGGTCCTGTCATGAGGCGAAAATCCCGAGGCAGCCGCCTGATCATCACCGGTGCACTTGGGGCTGCCATCTCGTTGGGGCTGATGCCAGTTGATGCGGCCTCGGCGAGTGTTGAGCGAAGGGCGCCGCAGGTCGTCGGCGGCGCACCGATCAACTCTTCCGCGGTGCCGTGGCAGGTCCTCTTCATCATCAACAAGACCACGCTCTGCTCCGGATCCCTCATCTCGGCGACCACGATCGTGTCCGCGGCGCACTGCTTCGCCGGAATCTCGCCGGGAGCCGTTCAGGGCTGGACCGGCGTCACGAACATCCCGGACAGGGACAAGGGCTCCAAGCTCGCGATCTCAGGCGTCACCGTCCATCCCGGCTACGACCCAGTGACGAGCGCCAACGACATCGCCCTCGTGCAACTCTCAGCCCCGGCCGATATCGCGGGGGCCGCGCGCGTGATCTCCCTGCCCGTTTCGCAGGACCCGGCGTCATGGCCGCCGGCCGGGAGCCCGGCCGGCATCAGCGGCTGGGGAGCATTGAAGAACGACGGTCCGCCATCCGATGCACTGCGTGGAGCCTCGGTGCAGGTGCTCGGGTCGCCTACCGATGTCTGCGGCGGGTATGGGTCGAGCTTCTCTGCCGCGAACAGCATCTGCGGCGGAGTTCCGGGAGGGGGCATCGACACCTGCCAGGGTGACAGCGGTGGGCCGCTTGTCATCGTCGTGAACGGCCTGCCGATCCTCGCCGGCCTGACGAGCAATGGCGGTGAATGCGCATCAGCCCAGTTCCCCGGGGTCTATACGCGCCTGACCACCTACCTGCCATGGGTCCGCTCATTGACCGAACTCCCGGTAGCGGTTCCCGGAACACCGACAGGGCTCGCCGCGACGGCGTCGGCGGGGAAGACCACCCTCTCGTGGGCGGCTCCCGCTGAGGTGGGCGGCGCATCAACGGTGTGGACGGTCACCGCCACTCCGGGCGGGCAGACCTGCCGAACCTTGGGCACTCAGTGCACGGTCCCTGGCCTGAAGCTCGGTTCTGATGCATCCTTCACCGTGCAGGGGAGCAATGCCCTCGGAACCGGAACGGTGTCGGCGGCGACTGCACCGGCGACCATCGTGAGCGGGGTCGCGGCAAAAGGGGCCCGGCTCGCGGCGAAGACGATCGCCCAGTGGTCCGGGCTCAAGGGCTCAGGGGCAGTGAAGGCAAAGGCCGGCGCGGGTGGGACCTGCAAGGTAGCCGGCAGTTCGGTCGTCATGCTGAAGGCCGGGCTCTGCTCGGTCACGGTGAAGCGCGGGAAGTCCAAGTCTCAGGCGGTTGTCCTCATTCGATAGGGGGTGCGATGGCCGCGGATGTCCCGAAGTCGGCGAGTCGCGTCACCGTTGAGGCGGCGATATCGGTCGCACCGACGAGGGTTCGCATGACCTGAACGATCAGGCCCCTGTCATCGATCCACACCGTCGCCTCAATGCGCGCTGACGGATTGGCGGCGGCAAGCTGCAGTGCCCGCTCATTGAGACCGAGGCCGTCACCATGGCCGGCGAGGTCGAGGAACCCCCGGTAGCGGGTCGTCTCGACCCCATCGAGGACCTCCACCCCGTCAGGGCGTGCATCGGGAATGCCACTGAGGCCTCGCAGGGGCCTGCCGGCGGCCGCAGTGGGCGTCCACTCCTCGACTGGGACCGCAACCCAAGTGCCCGACGGAGGCTCAAGTTGGACGAAGAGCTCGTTCGCCGTGATGATCTCGCGGGTCTGCCCGACGGCGGAGTTCCAGGTGAGGTCAGCATCGCCTGAGCCGAGGACCGTCAGGCCCTCTCCGTCGATCTCATCGTCAAACCCCTCGACGGTGGTGAGAACCGCGATCACCATGCGCGCGGTACCACGGGCGGTGGTGGCGCTCACCGCAGTGGTGAGGACCGTCGCCGATGGCGTGGTCGACAGGCTCGGTGACGGGGAGACGGAGGCAGGTGTTGAGGGCGACGGCACAGGCGACGATGCCGATGGCTGGCTCGGTGTCGGGGCGGGTGCACAGGCAGCGAGGCTGGCAGCGGCGAGGCAGGAGGCTGCGAGACCCCGAATGAGCAGGGCTGGCGCCGAGAGCGCGCCCATCTACCCGAACCGGCCTGAAATGTAGTCCTCCGTGCGCTTGTCCTGCGGAGCGCTGAAGATCTGCCGCGTGGGCCCGTACTCGACGAGACGTCCGTGGCGGATGCCATCCTCATCGAGTTCGGCGGTGAAGAAGGCGGTCCGGTCGGAGACGCGCGCTGCCTGCTGCATGTTGTGGGTGACGATGATGATCGTGTATTCGAGGGCCAATTGGCGCATGAGGTCCTCGATCTTTGCCGTGGCGATGGGGTCCAGTGAAGCGCACGGCTCGTCCATGAGGATCACCTCGGGCCTGACCGCGATGCATCGGGCGATGACGAGTCGCTGCTGCTGCCCGCCGGACAGCGCGTAGGCGCTCTTCTTCAGGTCGTCCTTCACTTCATCCCAGAGGGCGGCCTTCGTCAGGCATTCCTCGACGAGGTCGTCCATGTTCGCCTTGATGTGGTTGACCCGAGGACCGTACGCGACATTGTCGTAGATGGACTTCGGGAAGACGTTCGGCTTCTGGAAGACCATCCCGATCCGCCGGCGTACCTCGATCGGGTCGACATCGGGGCCGTAGATGTCGATTCCGTGGTACGCGAGAAGACCCTCGACCCGGGCACCGGGGATGAGGTCGTTCATTCGGTTGAATGACCTCAGGAGGGTCGACTTGCCGCAGCCGCTGGGTCCGATGAACGCGGTGATCTCATTCTTGGCGATCGTGAGCGACACCTGTCGGATGGCCTGGTAACTGCCGTATGAGACGCGGAGGTCGGCGAGGTTGAACACGACGTTGTTCACCTCGTCTGCCACTGACTGCGCACGCCCTGTCGTGAGGTCATGGGTGAGTTGCAGTGCGACGGGCTCGTCGGGCATGGGTTCCTCTCGGCGCATTCGGCTACCAGCGCTTTTGTGTTCGGTTGCGGATCAGGATCGCCGCGAGGTTCATCGCGAGGAGCAGGACGAGGAGCAGGACGATGGTCGCGGATGCGAGGATCTGGAACTCCTCGCGGGAGTCCTTCGTCCAGTTGAATATCTGGATCGGCAACGTGGTGTAGCCCGACAGCGGACCGGTCGGGTTGAAGGTGATGAAGGTGACGGCACCGAGGAGCAGCAGCGGGGCTGCCTCGCCGATTGCCCGCGACAACGCGAGGATGACGCCGGTCGCGATCCCTGGGATGGCTGCCGGGAGGGTCTGGCGGTAGGCGGTCTGCCATTCAGTCGCGCCGAGCGCGAGTGACCCGTCGCGAATATTGCGGGGCACGGCGCGCAGTGCCTCGCGGGTCGAGATGATGACGATGGGCAGGATGAGCAGGCTCAGGGTGAGCGATGCGGTGATGACGCTCTGCCCGAGTGCGAGGGCTCGAGCGAAGAAGGCCAGGCCGAGGATGCCGTAGACGATTGACGGGACGGCAGCGAGGTTCTGGATGTTCACTTCGACGAGGCGCTGGAACCGGCTGTTGGGCTTGGCGAACTCCTCGAGGTGAAGGGCCGCGAGGATCCCGGTCGGCAGTGCGAAGAGCGCCGTGAAGCCGATCACCCACAGGGTGCCCGTGATCGCCGACTGCGCGCCGGCACGTTCCGGCCGGCGAATGGATGGCATATTCGTCCAGAGCGTTGAGTTGAGCCGCGGCCAACCCTTGATCGTGACGTAGGCGATGAGCACTGCGAGGGTGACGACACCGACGGTCAGGGAGATGAAGAGCGCCCAACGGAAGACCCGATCCGAGAGGGGCTGGCGGCTGCCGCGCAGGCTTGGCGCGCCGTGCGATGCCGCGGAGGCCGCGGTGGGAGTGCTCATTGGTACACCTGACGGTACCGGCGCACGAGGCGGATGCTGATGATGTTCATGATGAAGGTGAGGAGGAAGAGCAGGAAGCCAACGGCGAAGATCGACTTGTACTCGATGCTGCCGGTTGAGAGGTCACCGGACCCTGCGGCGGCGATGAAGGAGGTCATGGTCTGCATTCCCTGGAGAGGATTGAGGCTCAGTCGCGGCTCGAGGCCTGCCGCGATCGTCACGATCATCGTCTCGCCGATGGCCCGTGAGATACCCAGGACGAAGGCAGCGACGATCCCGGACAGCGCTGCGGGGATGACGACCTTCACTGCTGTCTGGCGCTTGGTCGACCCGAGGGCGTAGGAGCCGTCGCGCAGGCCGCTGGGCACCGCTGCCATCGCATCCTCTGAGAGGGAGGCGATGGTGGGAATGATCATCACTCCCATGACGAGCCCGGCCGATAGGGCGTTGAAGATGTCGATTCCGGGAAAGATCCGCACGAGGAGGATCTGGGTGACGAATTCCAGGGCGAAGAAGCCGAACACCACGGTCGGGATCCCCGCAAGCAGCTCGAGGGTGGGCTTGAGGATCCGCCGAGACCGGTCGGAGGCGTACTCCGACAGGTACACCGCTGCGCCGAGACCGAGGGGGAGTGCGACGATGACCGCGATGACCGTGATGACGATCGTGCCCGAGATGAGGGGCAGGACTCCGAACTGACCATTGGCGAACAGCGGGGTCCAGACCGTGCCGAAGAGGAAATCGGTCACCGGAATCTCGGAGAAGAAACTGATCGTCGGAATGACGACCGACAGCACGATCCCGACCGTCGTGAGGACTGAGACGGCTGCGGCGGCGAGGAGGATTCCCCTGATGACCTTCTCGCCGGCCCGCGAGCGAGTCTGGCGCAGTGAGTACTCGGCCGCTAGGTCAGGAGCCGTTGTCGGCGAAGCGCTCACCCGCTGAATCTACTGTGAGGCAGCGGAAGGTGACGCGCCGACAGCACCAGCCTTCGACAGCAGTGCATCGAAGTCCTGCTCGAGCTGCTGGCGCTGCGAGTCATTGAGGGGGACGTACTGGGCTCCCTCAGCGATCGACGCGTCGTTGTCGACGTAGAACTGGAAGAAGGCCGCCACCTCGGGCCGTGCGAGTGCGTCGACTGACGGGTAGACGAACAGCGGCCGGGAGAGCGGGGTGTAGGTGCCGTCCTGGGCAGTCGCTGCGCTCGGCGACACGCAACCGGAGCCCGAGTCGATCTGCACGGCATTAAGGGAATCGGCGTTCTCCTCGTAGTAGGTGAAGCCGAAGTAGCCCAGGCCGCCCTTGCTCCCTGAGACACCCTGAACGATGACATTGTCATCCTCGCTGGGAGTGAAGTCGGTGCGACTCGCGCCCTCCTCGCCGTTCACGACGTCGGTGAAGTAGTCGAAGGTCCCGGAGTCGGTGCCGGGACCGAAGAGCTTGATCGGCTCAGCCGGGAATGAAGGATCGACCTCGTTCCAGCTGCCGACAACCGAGTCTGGGGACCAGATGGCGGCCAGTTGATCGGTCGTGAGGCAGGTCGCCCAGGTGTTCTCCTTGTTCACCACGACGGTGATGGCATCAACGGCGACCGTCAGGGCTCCGTACGTGATGCCGGCGGCAGCGCAGGCAGCGGCCTCTTCATCCTTGATGGGCCGGGAGGCGTCGTTGGCATCGGTCTCTCCACGGCAGAACTTCTCGAAGCCGCCGCCGGTGCCGGACGAGCCGACCTTTACCTGAACCCCTGAGTTCTCAACCTGGAAATCCTCGGCCGCGAGGGCCGTGAGCGGGAACACTGTCGATGAGCCGTCGATGGCCACCTGGCCGCTCAGTCCTGAGTCGGATGATCCCGAGCTTCCGCCGCCGCAAGCGGCGAGCGCGAGCGCCGTGAGGGCGAGGGCACTGATCGTGATTGACGGCTTAGCGAGGCGCATGGCTCTCCTTGGTCGATACTCCTGGGTGCTCCTAGGTGCTGGACATGTCACAACATGATCCCAACATGAACGTACGATGGACTGATGACGTGATGCATGCCCAAAGATGAACGAATGGTTAACAGAGGGTGTCGTTTGGCTGTCTTTTGTCAGTCCGAGGCGACGACGTGCCGTTCGATGGCGACGAGTCTCGGCTCCACACCCGCTTCGAAGGAACGGTGCAGGACGATGAAGCCCCCCGGCGGCAGTTTCGGGTCCCAGCGGGCTTCCCGATCAACACCGTCTCGATCAGGATCCTCGCTCGTCATCTCCGCCGTCCCGAGCACCTCGGCCGCCACCTCGAGCAGGGTCGGCAGAACCGGCCGATGCGAGCACATAACGAGGGGCGCCGGGTCGAGGATGACCTTTCGCATGCGCCGCGCTGTTCGTTCGGGTCGATCCTGGAAACCCTCCTCGCTCATTGTCGGCTCGTGCTGGACCCCGGTCCCTAAGTGCTTGGCGATCTTGCGGACGCTGTCATGGCAGCGCACCGCATTGGAGGCATGGACATCGGTGATGCCGAAGGCATCGAGGAGGGGAACGAGGGCCTTGGCCTGGCTGCGTCCCTTCCCGGACAGCGGGCGCTCCGAGTCGTCCTTGCCACGATAATCCGACCGCTTCGCGGCCGCGGTGTGTCGGAGCAGGATGAGCGGGCTGGTCTGGGGAAGGCCCGCTGCGCGCGCTACGAGCTCAGCCTCGGCCGCATGGCTGAGCAGATGCCGGCTTTCGTCGACTGGAATCCAGCGAATGGCATCGACCTCAGGTCCTGGGGTGAAGCCCTCATCGCTGCTCGAATGCGCAGACCAGAAGTGAACCACCTTCGGCACCCCGTCCACCAGATAGTGCAGCGAAGGAAGGCGGGGTCCGAGAACGGCCTGGAAGCCGGTCTCCTCGTCGCACTCGCGGATTGCGGTGTGGATTTCCTGCTCTCCGGGATCAAGCTTTCCCTTCGGAAGCGACCAGTCGTTGTAGTGAGGCCGGTGGACGATGAGGACCTCGGGGACAGGTCCGGTGCGGCGAAGGAGGACCACGCCTGCAGCACGGATGCGGTCAACGCCGGGCACGGCGCACCAACCCTGAGCGCTTGGCCCGCCGGATGACCGCTGACCAGCCGATGAAGACGGCCCTGCGTGCCTCGAACTCCCGCTCGGCCTCGTATGCATGGAGCCGGCCGAGCGCGAACACGGTCCGAGGATCGATCTCGGGCCCTGACGAGAGCTCGCGAATCATCTCCTGGGCGACGACGGCATCCTGATGCTCGCCGAGTGCCTCGGTGAGGTCGGCGAGCGCGCCTGCAAAGCGCCCGGCCGCCTTGCCGAAGGTCGGCGCCACCGCCTCAACCGCATACCGCGCTCGCTTGGCCTTGATCCTGGCGCGATGCCATTCCTCACTTGGGCCATAGAGGGTGAGCGAAGTGACCGAGGCCTCGAGGGACCGCCAGGCCCGATCGATGAGCGAAGGCAATGCGTCCGCGCCAGTCATTGATGCCTTGTCGGACACGGGGGGTGCAGTCGCTGCGGCAACGAGGTCATCGAGCAGCCATTCGTGGCGATCGCTGCGAAGCGCTCCGAGGGCACCGGACCGCGACGACGCGAGCCGCTGCCCGAGCCTTGGATCGATGACGGCCCTCGCCAGCACCGCATCGTCGCCGCCCAGGCGATCGGCGTGGCGATCGAGCCGTGTGAGGAGCACCTCGGTGTCGCGGATGGCCCCGAGTTCCCTGGCCAGCCATGCGAGCTCATCGGCGAGCGACGCTGCCCAAGCCTCATCAAGGAGCGGTGAGAAGCTCTTGAGCATGCTGCGAATTCGGCGGGCCGCCACCCGCATCTGATGGACGGAGTCGGGCAGATCCCGGCGAACAGCGACATCGGCGAAGATGAGCTGGCGAACGTGCGTCGATAGTGCGGCGCGCAGTGTGTCGCTGGCTCCAGAGCCCTCAGCCGGCCAGGCGATGCTCGGGACATCAGGCGGGGCAGTCGCGGCTGCTCCCAGCGCGCTCGCGGCCTTGCTCGACGACTCGACGTGGGCCCCCCCGCTAATGAGGCGGGCGACGACCCTCTCGAGGAGTGCCTCCGCTTGCGGATGGTCATGATCGAGGAGTTCGACCTCGATCTCGCGGAAGGCCGTGATGACACGGTCGCTTGAGTCGACGACGACGACCTTGTCGTCGACGAGTTCGAGGAGAGGGGCGCCGTGCCTGTCGTGAAGCACCCGCGGTGTCCGATTCGTGCGCACCGTGACCTGGGGGAGCAGCCGCTCGCCGCGGATGAGCGGCGAGACGATGTCGACGAGTGCGGCCGGGACAGATCCGACGGCACCGGAGAGCAGGGGCACGCGGATCTCGTCGCGCGATGTCGATGGCGCACCCGCGACCGGAAGCTTGAGGTGCCAGCCTGCGTCCGAGCCGCCCTCCCTGCGACGCAATGTTGCCCGCCAGCGAAAGAGCGAAAGACCGGGGGTGTCGTGATAGACGGCGGCCATGTCAAAACTCAGCTGCTCGGTAATCGATGCCACGATGCCCTCGGACACGAGGTCGGGAACGAGGAAATCGCCCGGCACCCGGAGCTTGCGCTCAACCTCCCGATGCACAGTGGGGGTGATCACGGGTCAATCCGTTTGCCCTGTCGAGCGACGAGAGTCTCCTGGAACTCGCGCAGCGGGCTACCGTCCGGTGCGGTCGTGCGACGAAGCCAGGCTCCGTCGGGGTGGAGGTCCCAAACGGAGGTCCGGGGGTCGAATGCGAGGTCGAACAGGTCATTCACCGACGTGATGTGCTCGGGATCCTTGAGACGGACGAGCGCCTCCACCCGGCGGTCGAGATTGCGGTGCATCATGTCGGCCGAGCCGATCCACGTCTCGGGGTCACCGCCGTTGTCGAAGCAGAAGGCGCGGGAGTGCTCGAGGAACCGGCCGAGGATGCTGATGACTCGGGTCATCTCGCTCAGACCGAAGACCCCGGGGCGCATGGCGCAGATGCCCCGAACCCAGATATCGACCTGCACGCCGGCCTGCGAGGCGCGGTAGAGCGCATCGATGACGCGTTCGTCGACGAGGGCGTTGCACTTGAAGCGGATGCGGGCCGGACGGCCCTGTCGGTGATGCTCGATCTCCCGGTCGATGCGCTCGATGAGGCCGGTGCGGACTGAGTGCGGAGCGACGAGCAGCCGTGCGTACTCAGTGTGCAGGGAGTACCCGGACAGCACGTTGAACAGGTTCGAGATATCGTCGCCGACCTCGGGATTGCACGTGAGGAGGCCGAAGTCCTCGTACAGCCGGGCGGTCTTCGGGTGGTAGTTGCCGGTGCCTATATGGCAGTAGCGGCGCAGTTGGTCGCCGTCATTGCGAACGACCATGGACAGCTTGCTGTGGGTCTTGAGCCCGACGAGGCCGTAGACGACGTGCACCCCGGACTGCTCGAGCTTGCGGCTCCAGTCGATGTTGTTCTGCTCGTCGAACCGGGCCTTGATCTCGACGATGGCCAGGACCTGCTTGCCGTTCTCCGCGGCATTGATGAGGGCATCGACAATCGGTGAATCGCCCGAGGTGCGGTAGAGCGTCTGCTTGATGGCCAGCACATTGGGATCGACCGCAGCCTGTTCCAGGAACAACTGCACGCTGGTGGAGAACGAGTCGTAAGGGTGGTGCAGGAGGACGTCGCGCTCCCGGATCGCCGCTAGGACGTCGGGCGGTGACGACGACTCGACGTCAGCGAGGCGCTTGGCCGTCTTCGAGACGAACCTCGGCTGCTTCAGGTCGTCGCGATCGAGTGTCACGACGCTCCACAGCCCGGTGAGATCGAGCGGGCCGGGCAGGTGGAAGACCTCATGCTCGTTGACGTCGAGCTCGCTCACGAGGAGGGCAAGGACGTGGGAGTCGATCGACTCCTCCACTTCGAGCCGGACCGGCGGCCCGAACCTGCGACGCATGAGCTCGCGCTCGAGGGCTAGGAGCAAGTTCTCGGCGTCGTCCTCCTCAACCTCGACATCCTCATTGCGGGTGACGCGGAACGAGTGGTGCTGGAGCACCTGCATCCCCGGGAAGAGCTGGTCGAGATGTGCCGCGATGACGTCCTCGAGCGGGACGAAGCGCTGATCGCCGAGGAGGACGAAACGGGGCAGGGATGGCGGGATCTTCACCCTCGCGAAGAGCTCGAGGCCGGTGATCGGATTGCGGACGACGACGGCGAGATTGAGGGACAGGCCGCTGATGTACGGGAAGGGGTGGGAGGGGTCAACGGCGAGCGGGGTGAGAACCGGGAACAGGTGGGCGTCGAAGAAGACATCCATCTCGCGCCGCTCCGACTCCGAGAGGGACTCCCAGCGCAGCAACTGGATTCCGACTCCGCTGAGCGCGGGCAGGATGTCGTCGCGGAAGGCGTGCGCGTGCTGCCGCTGCAGCTCGTGGGCGCGCTCCCAGATGTTCTCCAGGACCTCCCGCGGGCTGAGGCCGCTCGCCGCCTTCACTGCGATCCCGGTCGCGATCCTCCGCTTCAGGCCGGCGACCCTGACCATGAAGAACTCGTCGAGATTGCTCGCGAAAATGGCAAGGAACTTCGCCCGCTCGAGGCAGGGGAGGTCTTGATCCTCGGCCAACTCGAGTACCCGCTGGTTGAACGCTAGCCACGAAAGTTCACGGTCGAGGAATCGATCTGCGGGCAAGCTCTCAGTCTCCACGTCCTGATGCTCCCACAGTGAGGTGAACGATTGCCGACGATCAGGTGTGCGGCGTGAGCAGATACATGACGTCGGTGTCCCATCGCGTGAACCCGAGGCTTTCGTAGAGGTGGATCGCCGCGGTGTTCGTCGAGTCGACATAGAGCATGGCCTGGCCGAGCCCGAGGGACCGGAGGTGCTGCAGTCCGGCGAGTGTGAGGGCCCTGCCGAGCCCCTGGCCACCCCAGGCCGGGTCCACGCCGACCACGTAGACCTCACCGATCGCCTCATGGCCGTGCGAGCCGTGCCGGCCGTGCACCTTCGTCCAGTGGAACCCGATGAGGTTGCCGGTTGCCTCGTCGCTCGCGAGCAGGAAACCGCTCGGCGAGAACCACGGCTCCGACAACCGCTGATGCAGGTCCACGTTGGTCCATTCGCCCTGCTCGGGGTGCCCGGCGAAAGCGAGCCCGTTGAGGGCGAGCCAGGGCGCATCGTCATCGCCCGGATTGAAGGTGCGCAGCGAGATGCCGTCCGGGAGTGCGACTTCGGGCAGGGGAGCGAGGAGCGAGCGTCGCATCTGCCACAGCACCCGGCTGTGGGTGAAGCCGAAAGACTGAGCCAGGGCGGCGCCTGCTGCCTGCTCTCCGTGAGCCCAGAGCCGCAGTCGGCCATCAGCCGTTGCGGCGATGAGCGCTTCGACGAGTCGATGGGCGATACCGCATCGTCGGTGATCTGGATGGACAGCGAGCTCGGCGCTGGCGCCATGCACTTCGTCGGTGCTGTCCAGATGCGCATAGCCGACGATGGCGCCCCTTGCGTCGACGGCGATGAAGTGACGTCCGCCCTCATCCCCACCATGCCGTAGGTGAAGGAGCACGTGCTCCGACAGGGGCGCCACTCCATCGGCTTCGGTGATGGTGGCGATGACGGCGAGAACCTCGGCGGTGGCGGGGGAGTCGAGCCGCTCGGCGATGCGAATAGCGGTCACGGATCAGGCCAAGGACGTGGTGCGGATCTCAGCAGGAGAGTCGTCGGCGAGTACGGCCAGGGTTGCATCGTCAGCCCGCTGGGGCACGAATCGGTAGCCGACGTTGCGAACCGTCCCGATGAGCGCCTCGTGATCGGCGCCGAGCTTTGCGCGCAGGCGACGAACGTGGACGTCGACCGTGCGGGTGCCGCCGAAGTAGTCGTAGCCCCACACCTCCTGGAGGAGGACCGGGCGGGTGAAGACGCGACCGGGGTGCTGCGCGAGGAACTTGAGGAGCTCGAACTCCTTGAACGTGAGATCTAGGGTGCGGCCCCGCAGTTTCGATGTGTACGTTGCCTCGTCAATCATGAGTTCGCCGCTGCGGATCTCTTCGGGCTCCTGCTCGGGGGCGCCGATGATGTCGCCGACTCGTGAGCAGGCCAGCCGAAGCCTGGCCTCCACCTCTGCCGGGGAGGTCGAATCGACAAGGATCTCGTCCATGCCCCAGTCCCACTGGATCGCGGCGAGGCCGCCCTCGGTCGTGACGAGGATGAGCGGCACGCTGATGCCGGTCTGGCGCAGCAGTCTGGTGAGCCCTCGCACCGCTGGGAGATCGCGACGGCCGTCAATGATGAGGACGTCGCAGTCGGGGGCATCGAGAAGGGCTGTCGGCTCGGCCGGGAGGGTGCGGATGTGGTGGGCGAGGAGGCCGAGGGCGGGAAGCACCTCCGATGACGGTTCCATCGCGCGAGTGAGAAGAACGATCCTCATGCCTGCCTCCCCTCGATTCCCAGCCGTCGCTCGGGCGTTCCGACATGACCCAGCCTACCGGCGCTTGGGCGCTCGCTCCATGTGCGATGTGAGTGCTCGCCTCGCACAGGCAACAATTGGCGCATGCGCCCCGCTGACGAGACGACCCTTGTGTCGTCCGATGGCATCACGATCAGTGCGACCCATGTCGCTGCGACCGGTCAGGGATCCCATGACCTGTGCCTCCTCGTGGCCCACGGATTCACGAACGGATGGCGCGTGCCCCGGGTGCAGCGCGTGATCGGCCGGCTCGCTCGATTCGGCGGGATCATCGCGCTCGACTTCCGGGGGCACGGCAGGTCAAGTGGGGTGTCGACGGTGGGCGAGCGCGAGATCCACGATCTCGATGCCGGCGTGCGATGGGCGAGGGACCTCGGCTACCGATGCGTCGTTCCGGTCGGATTCTCCATGGGGGGCTCGGTGGTCCTGCGGCAGGCGGCCATCGGCTGCGAGCCCGTCGACGCGGTCGTGAGCGTAAGTGCCCCTGCGTTCTGGTACTACCGCGGGACCCGGGTCATGCGCCTGCTGCACCTCGCAGTGGGCACCCGGGCCGGCCGGGCCGTCATGCGGACGCGAGGGGTTCGTATCGGGGCCGATGACTGGCCCGACCCCCTGCCGATGGAGCCCGTCGCTGCCGCGGCGATCATCGACGTCCCGCTTCTCATCGTCCACGGTCACGTCGACCACTACTTTCCAGTCGAGCATCCCAAGGCCCTGCACCGAGCGGCGGTGAACGGCGGCAACGAGCGGGCTGAACTGTGGCTCATCGAGGGCTTCGCCCACGCCGAGTCCGGGATCGATGACCCGACGCTGGATGCCATCGGCACCTGGATCCGACAGACCTGCAGGCTGGAACAGATCGGCGCTCCGGTTGGTTGGGGCAGTTCGTGACCGGCATCGTCGTCCTCATCGTCGTCCTCGTGGCAGCCACCGCCTTCGGATTGTGGCGGCGTAGGGCCGACGGACGCATACGCGATATCTCGGCCCGTGGGCCACTCCCGGTGGCCGACGATGATCCAGAGGTCGGCATGGACGAAGCCGACGGGGCGACCCTAGGCGAGCGTGAGCTCGGCGTGCCCCTCGGCGCGGAGGCAACGCTCGTGCAGTTCTCGACGGCGTTCTGCCAGCCATGCCGTGCCACCCGCCGCATCCTCGACGAGGTCTCCTCGATGGTTGAGGGCGTCGTCCACGTCGAAATCGATGCGGAGGCCCACCTCGATCTCGTGCGGCGCCTCGATATCCGCCGAACACCGACCGTCCTCATCCTTGATCGCGACGGCATCATCCGAAAGCGCGCCTCCGGGCTGCCTCGCAAGGTCGATGTCATCGCGGCGGTCGGAGCGGTCACCGGCCCTGCGAATCCCTCGCAGTAGGGCCATCCGGCTACTAACGAAAATCGGCGTTGTCGCGCTCGCGCGGCGTCATTAGCCTGCCGATCATGACCTCGCCTCTCGTACCTGATGCCCGCACGACCGTTGACCCTCGGGGGCCGCGCTTCGGGGCATCGATCACCGTCGTCGTCCTCGCCGCAGCCCTCGTGACCGCAGGCTCGCCCGTCGGCCTCGTGCTCATCGCCTGGCAGACCCTTGTCTTCGCGCTCGGCGCCTTCGTCGGGCTCTATGCCCAGCCGTACGGGGTGATCTTCCGCAAGCTCATCTGCCCAAGGCTCACGCCGCCGACGGAGCTCGAGGACGCGGCTCCCCCGCGCTTCGCGCAACTCGTCGGATTCGCGTTCCTGGCGGTTGCTCTGGTGGCGACCCTCGCCGGCGCATCGGCGGTCGCGATCGGGGCGGTTGGATTCGCGCTGGCGGCAGCATTCCTGAATGCGGCATTCAATGTCTGCCTCGGCTGCGAGATGTTCCTCATCAGCAAGCGGGTCCTGGTTCGCGCGTAACGCCTGCTGGCTCCCGGCTCAGTAGACGAGCGCCTGCGTCAGGGGGGCTACCGCCTCCTCCACGAAGGCGGTAGCCCCCTTGATCCGTACCCCGGGCAGGCAATCCTCAGCGGTGATGCCCCGACGCTCGGCGCACTGGACGCACACCGTGACCGACCCCGCTTCGAGGATAAGAGCGAGGAGGGCATCGAGCGGGGCCGAGCCGGCGAGTTCGAATGCTGCTGCCCGTCCGGGCATCGCGAGCCAGGCCGCCTCTCCCGTAAGCCACAGGGAGACGGACACCCCGGAGGTGACGGCCGCGGCTGCGACGGTGAACGCCTGCGCGCACCTCTCAGGATCGTCGGCACCCGAGGTTGATTTGACGAGCAAGCGAACCGAGCCCTCCGGGGTCATGGACGGTAGGCTGCCGCACATGGTCGATGCCGTCTACACCGGACTCCTCGTGGCCTCCCTCGCCGTTGCCGGGCTCGCATGCTTCTTCGTCGTCTTCCGCATGCTGAAGGGTCGGGTATGAACATGGACGCAAGCAGCGAGTCCGCCATCCCGGAGCAGTTGCTCCCTCTCTCGTGGCTCATCGGGCGCTGGACCGGGGTCGGCACCGGCCAGTACCCGTCGATCGATGACTTCAGGTTCGGGCAGGAGGTGACCTTTTCGACGGATGGCCGGCCCTTCCTCAGCTATGCGTCCCGCAGCTGGCTCATCGACGACGATGGCAACCGGGTGCGTCCGCTCGCGACCGAATCCGGCTTCTGGCGACCTCGACCCCATAACCACATCGAGGTTCAGCTCGCCCATCCGACCGGTTATGCGGAAATCTGGTACGGCAATATCGAGATCACCGGCCTGGAGAATGCCCGCATCACCGGGGCAAGGGCCGAGCTCCGCACCGACATGGTGGGCCGTACCGAGAGCGCCAAGGAGTACGCGGGCGGGCACCGGCTCTACGGCCTCGTCGAGGGCCGGCTCCTGTGGACCTTCGACATGTCCGCGGTCGGGCACCCGATCACCAATCACCTCGCGGCGACCTTGAATCGCGTTGAAGACGATGCGCCCGAAAGTAGCGTCGGCGGCGCTGTGCCCGACGCATGATCGTCGACTGGGACCGCCGCCTGCGCGAGCACGGCTTCCGCATCACCCCGCAGCGGCAACTCGTCCTCGAGGCGGTGGAGCGGCTGCGTCACGGGACTCCCGAGGAGATCCTCGTCGAGGTCCAGCGCACTGCGTCCGGCGTCAACCTCTCGACCGTCTATCGCACCCTCGAAGTCCTCGAGGATGTCGGCCTGGTCACCCACGCTCACATTGGCCATGGGGCACCGACCTATCACGCGGTCGATGAGCACATGCACATCCACCTGGTGTGCGACCTGTGCTCGAAGGTCTCGAGCGTGCCAGCCGAGGTGGCGTCGGATTTCGTTGCCAGCCTGAAGGCCGGTCATGGCTTCGTCACCGATATCTCGCACGTCTCGATCCACGGGTGGTGCGTCGAGTGCATCGAGGCATCCCGCGCTGACGCCGAGGCGAACATTCAGTGAGCGGTGGTGCCGTTCCACCGCCAGATGGGTCCGCCGACCCGATCGTCCCGTGGCATTTCGGGGATCCCCACGGCGAGCAGCGCCGGCTAGCCCAGGGCGAGGGGATCGTCGACCTGTCGAATCGGGGCGTGGTGACGGTCTCGGGTCCGGATCGGCTCTCGTGGCTCCACAGCCTCACGACGCAGCATGTCGAGCACCTTGGTGCGGGCGAGTCCGCACTCGCCCTCATCCTGAGCCCGCACGGGCACGTCGAGCACGAACTGCATCTCGTTGACGACGGCATGACGACCTGGATCATCGCCCAGCCAGGAACCGCCCCGGAACTCACCCGCTACCTCGACTCGATGCGCTTCATGCTCCGAGTTGAGGTAGCCGACGTCTCCGATGCCTACGTCGTGGTCTGGGAGCCGGTCTCACAACCGGATGCCGCTGCGCCTACCTGGGTCGTGCCCGAGCCCTTTGCGTCGCGGGGCTACGGGGGCCGGGAGGTCATCCTCGCCCGCGAGGGCCTCGCGGCCCGGCTCGATGAACCTGCTCCCGCCGGTACGTGGGCACTCGAGGCGTTGCGCGTGGCAGCCGCGATGCCGCGTCTGGGCCAGGAGACCGACCACCGAACGATCCCGCACGAGGTCGGCTGGATCCCGGCGGCGGTGCACCTGCAGAAGGGGTGCTACCGAGGCCAGGAGACCGTGGCCCGCGTGCAGAACCTGGGGAAGCCGCCGCGCCGGCTGGTGCTGTTGCACCTCGATGGCTCCGATGAGGTGACCCTCGGGCATGGCGATCCGGTTTTCTGGGGTGATCGCGAGGTCGGCTGGGTCGGCTCCTTCGCACGGCACTTCGAACTCGGGCCGGTGTCGCTCGCCATCATCAAGCGGAATGTCCCGGTCGATGCCCCGCTCGTGGTTCGGCATGTGATCGGCGATGGGACGCCGTCCGCGCGAACCGCAGAGATAGCAGCGGCACAGGAAGCAATAGTCCCAGCCGACTAACCCACCCTTCCCGTTTGTCCCACGAACTGTGACGTTCGGGGGAAGAGGGGGTTAGCGGGTGGTGTCGAGGGTGATCGTCATCGGGCCGTCGTTGACGAGCCAGACGCGCATGTCGGCGCCGAAGATCCCGGTGGCGACCTCGGCTCCCCGGGTACGGAACCGCTCGGCGACGGCATCGACGAGGGGCTGCGCCAACGGTCCGGGTGCAGCGGCGTCCCACGTGGGCCTGCGGCCCTTGCGGGTGTCGGCGTAGAGCGTGAACTGGCTGATGACAAGCACCGGGAGCCCGAGATCCGATGCCGAGACCTCCCGGCCGGCATCGGGCGCGAGCGACACCCCTGCGGCCCTCGCGTGCTCGTGCCCGAAGATGCGCAGGTCGTAGACCTTGTCGGCCAGTGACGAGGCGAGGGACGAATCATCATCGTGCGTGACGCCGATGAGGACGACGAGCCCGGGCCCGTCGAACGAGCCCACGACAGCGCCGTCGACAACGACGGAGGCCCCATCAGCCCGTTGCACCACCGCTCTCACGAGCCCAGCGTGCCATGATGCGCCGGTGACACACCATGGGCCCGTCGTACTCGCCGATGTCGTGCGGAACGGATTCGTCGAGGGGACGCATGTCGGCCACGCCGTCATCGTTGCCCCGGACGGGCAGGTCGAGCGGGCCTGGGGCGACCCGGGGGCCGTCATCTTCCCCCGATCATCGAACAAGCCCGCGCAGGCGTCGGCGATGGTCCATGCGGGTCTGGACCTGCCGCCTGAACTGCTTGCCCTCACCGCCTCGTCCCATAGCGGCGAGCAATTCCATCTTGACGGGGTCGCGCGGATCCTCGACCTCGCCGGCCTAGGCGAGGAAGCACTCCAGACCCCGCCGGACCTTCCCCTCGATCCGGTCGAGCGCGACTCGTGGATTCGGCAGGGCAGGGCGCCGCAGTCCATCGCGATGAACTGCTCGGGCAAGCATGCCTCGATGCTCGCGACCTGCCGGGCCAATGACTGGAGTATCGACGACTACCTCGACCCGGGTCATCCCCTGCAATTGGCACTCACGGCTCACCTGGCGGGCCTCGCGGGCGAACCGATCGCTCATGTGGGCATGGACGGGTGCGGTGCACCGGTGCTGGCCCTCACCGTCGCGGGCCTGGCCCGGTCGCTCTCGCGAATCGTCCAGTCACCGAGCGGCTCACCCGAGCACCGGGTGGTGGCGGCGATGCGCGCGGCGCCAGAGCGGGTCGGCGGATCCCGCAGGGATGTCACCGCCTTCATGCGTCAGGTCCCCGGACTGGTCGCGAAGGACGGCGCCGAGGGCGTCTATGCACTCGCGCTCGAAGATGGCCGAGCGGGGGCGCTCAAGGTGTGCGATGGGTCCGACAGGGCCCGCATCGTGGCGTGTGCAGCCTTGCTCATCGCCATGGGAGTTGACGACGAACTGGTTGCGGAGCAGCGTGAACTACCTGTCCTCGGCGGCGGTCATCCGGTGGGTCGGGTGCGTTCTCCCATCGAATGACTGACCGCTGCTAACTGTGGCAAGCATCTCCGCTTGCAAAAGCAAGCACCGTCAGGCACCATGGATCTATGGCACGAATCGACGTAAGCGGCCTTGGCGATTACATCAAGGCACAGCGGGATCAGGCGGAGATGTCCTTGCGCCAGCTCGCAAACGCTGCCGAGATTTCCAACCCCTACCTGAGTCAGGTGGAACGGGGGCTGCGCAAGCCCAGTGCTGAGATCCTCGCCCGCATTGCCCAGGGTCTGCGGATTTCCGCCGAGACCCTGTACGTGCAGGCCGGGATTCTGGCCGAGCGGGAGGGTGATGAGACCGTCACAACGGCGATCGCCTCCGACTCGACCCTCACCGAACGGCAGCGAACCACGCTGCTGCAGATCTACGCCGCATTCCAAGCAGAGAATCGCGGCAATCGAGAGGACACGGATCAACATGACTGAGCAGACAACGAGCGAGACGACCGCTGCCGGGACGGCTGCGGCACCCAAGGCCACGAGCAAGCCGAAGGCCACCCCAAAGGTTGCGAGCACCACGAAGAAGTCGACGGCAAAGGCCGCGGCCGCGGCGCGGGAGACCGCGTCACGATTCAGCCTCCCCTTCGAGGTCCCGACCTTCGACCTGCCGAAGCTTGACCTGCCGAAGGTCGAGTTCCCGCGGATCGACCTGCCGAAGATGGAGCTCCCGAAGGTCGACCTCGCGAGGTTCGACCCGCGTGAGCTCGACGTCAACGCGTTGGCCACCACCGCGAAGGACGCCGCAGTCAGCGCGAAGAACAAGGCAACCGCTCTGTCGAGCGATGTTCGCAGGAACATCACCCACACGGTCACCCTCGTCCGCGAGGCCGTCGGGATCTGACCGCCTCTCGGCCGATGATGGGCGTGCGTTAGCGTGAAGGAATGTTTGGAGCAGTTCAAGGCCTTGTCATCTACGCGCTGTGGATCGTCCTTCTCATCGTCAAGGGCGCCGCATTCATCGACTGCGTCCGGCGTCCGCCGGAGGCGTTCCCGGCAGTGGGCCGAAAGTCCAAGGTGCTGTGGCTGGTGCTCACCGGCCTAGCGGCCCTGGTGGGCCTGCTGCCGGGGATGACCCTCGAGCTCTTCGGGATCGCTGGCACGGTCATCGCGCTTGTGTACCTGTTCGACGTGCGCCCGAAGATCGTCGAGATCACCCAGCGCTGACCCGGCGATCGGCGAGCTGTGACCTACCGCTTTCCCTGGGCTGCCACGGCGGCTGAGGCCTCCGCGGCCGCGGCCGGATCGAGGTACTCGCCGCCGGGCACGATCGGCTTGAGATCCTCGTCGAGCCGGTAGACGAGCGGGATGCCGGTCGGGATGTTGAGGCCGGCGATATCGGCGTCGGAGATGCCGTCGAGGTGCTTGACGAGGGCTCGAAGTGAGTTGCCGTGCGCGGCGACGAGGACCGTGAGGCCGGCGCGCAGGTGCTCGGCGACGATGACGTCCTCCCAGTAGGGGATGAGCCGGTGGACGACATCGGCGAGGCACTCGGTCGCGGGGCGGGTCTCGGGCGGCAGCGCGGAGTAGCGGGGGTCATAGGTCTGCGCCCACTGGTCCTGCGGGTCGATGGCCGGCGGCGGGACGTCGTAGGAGCGACGCCACAGCATGAACTGCTCCTCGCCGTACTCCTCCAGGGTCTCCTTCTTGTTCTTGCCCTGAAGGGCGCCGTAGTGCCGCTCGTTCAGCCGCCAGTTGCGGATGACGGGGATCCAATGGCGGTCGCAGGCGTCGAGGGCCAGCTGCGAGGTCCGGATGGCACGCCGGAGCAGCGACGTGTGGACGACATCCGGGAGGAGACCGGCCTGGGCGAGGAGTTCGCCACCGCGGATGGCCTCGGCCACGCCCTTGTCATTGAGGTCGACGTCGACCCAGCCGGTGAACAAGTTCTTTGCATTCCATTCGCTCTCGCCATGACGGAGCAGGATGAGGGTGTACGGGGCATTCGTGGCTGACGTCATGGTCATATCCTGCCGGACCGGCTAGCGGCCTCCGCTCGGCTCCTCGATGCCCGCGACCGGGTCTTGCGCGCCACCGCCGGCGGAGTGGTCTATGAGGTGCTCGAATGCCGCGAGATTCTCAGTCGTCTCACCGCGGCTGACCCGCCATGCCCACTCCCGTCGAATGGCAGACGCGAAGCCGAGTTCGAGCAGCGTGTTGAACGAGCCGTCCGAGTACTCCAGCACGCAGCCGAGCAGCCGGTCGAGTTCGTCATCGTTGAGCGAGGTGAGCGGCACCTTGCCGGTCAGGTAGATGTCGCCGAGGTGGTCGATGGCGAAGGCGACGCCGTACATGCGGCGATTCTGCTCCAGGAGCCAGGCGTGAACGGCCGGTTCGTGCTCGTCAGGCTTTCGGGCGACGAAGGCGTTGATCGTGAGTGCGTGCGGGCCAATGGTGAGCGAGACGTTCGTCTTGAGCTTGCGGGTACCCGGCAACTCGACGACGAAGGTCTCTGGGCCGGCACGCTCGAACTCGATCCCTGCGCGCCCGAGGAAGTCGGCGAGGGCATCGGGCGTGTCACTCGACGCCATCAGCCACCTGCAGCGAGCGAGATCTGCGCCGGATTCCCGGACATGGCCATGGCGTAGGTATCGAGGAGGCCCGTGGTGGTGGCCGCCCACCCGAAGGACGCAGCGTGCATTCGGGCTCCGCTGGCGAGTTCGGCGAGCCGTTCTGGGCGGGCGATGAGCGAGCTCAGAACGGTCGCGTAGTCACGTGGATCGTGCCCCTCCACGAGGACGCCGCTCGTCTCGTGCAGGACCGCGGTGCGGAGGCCTCCGACTGCAGCGGCGACCACGGGCGTCCCGCAGGCCTGGGCCTCGACGGCGACGAGTCCGAAGGACTCGGAGTAGGAGGGGACGACGGTGATATCGGCGGACCGGTACCACTCGGCGAGCATGGCACGATCCCCGGGCGGCTCGAATCGCACGACGTCGGCGATGCCGAGTTCGGCGGCCAGGTCGGTGAGTGAGGTGGGGCGCTCGAGTCCGGTCCCCGAGGGCCCGCCGCAGACGACGACGATCAGCCGTGACCGAAGCCCCGGGTCGGTCTCGAGCATCCGGGCAGCTGCCCGCAGGAGGATGTCGGGCGCCTTGAGCGGCTGAATGCGTCCGACGAACAGGAGGACCACGGCATCCTGTTCGAGGCCGAGGCGACGACGGGCGGCGGAAGGATCGCCGGGAGTGAACTGCTCGAGATCGACCCCCGGATGGACGACATCGACGGCGCCGGGATGGGCGCCGTAGAGGTCGATGAGCTGACGTGCCTCGTCGGCGGTGTTCGCGACGAGCCGAGCGGCTGCGGCAACGACCTGCTCCTCGCCGATGACGCGAACCATGGGCTCAGGGGTATCGCCCAAGGCGAGCTCGAGGTTCTTGACCTTCGCCATCGTGTGCATCGAGTGGACGAGGGGTACGCCCCAGCGCTCCGAGGCAAGCCAGCCGACCTGGCCTGAAAGCCAGTAGTGCGAGTGGATGAGGTCGAACCAGCCCTCAGGATGGGCGGCTTCGACCCGCATGACACCGGACGTGACCGCGCACAGCTGTCCGGGGAGATCGGCCTTGAGCAGGCCTTCGTATGGCCCTGCGGTGACATGCCGAACAAGCACCCCGGGGGCGAGTTCGATAGCGGGCGGCAGATCCGAGGACGTGGCGCGCGTGAAGATCTCGACGGCGGTCCCGGCAGCGGCGATGCGCTTGGCGGTCTCGACGACATAGACATTCATCCCGCCGGCATCGCCTGTGCCGGGCTGGTCGAGGGGTGAGGTGTGGATGGAGAGGACCGCTATTCGCGACGGCGCATGAGTTCGAAGAGGGCGCTGTGCGGTCATAGGGCACCTTGCTCTCGCGATGAGACCGGGCGTCGTGCCCGCTCCATAGGGTGAATGGCGAGTGAAGTCTCGCGCATTCCCCTGAAAGGGGCCACCGAAGGATTCAACGAGCCCATTGGGGACTGCTAATCGAGGCTGACCCCGACGTACGGCTCACCGGTCACGATCGTGACAACGCGCCTGGTCACTGATACTGCGTGGTCGGCGTAACGCTCGTAGTAGCGGGACAGGAGGGTCACATCGATGGCGGCCTCAACCCCGTGGGTCCAGGAGGGGGACAGGACGATAGTGAAGAGCTCGCGGTGCAGGCGGTCCATCTCGGTGTCGTGCGCCGCGATGTCGGCCGCGAGTGAGACGTCCTTCGTGGCGATGACGGATCCAGTCTTGGAGACGATCGCCTCAGCGAGGCCACCCATGACGGCGAAGGTTCCCCGGAGCTCCTGGGGAACGGCGGGACGCGGGTAGCGCATCCGAGCCTGCTTCGCCACGTGCTCTGCGAGGTCACCCATCCGCTCGAGCGAAGCGGCGATGCGCAGGGCTCCGATGACGATGCGGAGGTCGCCGGCCACCGGCTGACGAAGTGCGATGAGATCAAAGCATCGTTCCTCAACGGCTCCTGTGAGCGCATCGACCTGGGCATCGCCGGCGATGACGGCCTCAGACATGCCGAGGTCGGCATCGAGCAGCGACTGGGTGGCACGATTCATCGCCGAACCCACGAGGCGGGTCATCTGCACGAGATCGTCGTTGACCGACAGGAGTTCTTCGTCGTATCCGGCTCTCATGGGCTGATTCTAGGCGGGCTCGGTGGACGGTGTTGCCCGGCATTTAGAACATGTCGCGAGCATGAACGGTCTGCGACCGTTGGGCGAACAACAACAACAGACGATGAACCGAGCATGAACCCTCCACTCCTGATGAGTCCGCTGATTTCCGATCGCTCGGTCCGGCTCATATGGTTCAGTTGTGTCAAGACGACTGGCCCCAGCAGATGCTCCGCGGCAGGACCTTGTCGAGCCGCGCACGGGCAATCTCCCGGTGGTTCCAGACGAGGTCGTTCGGGTCCTCAGCGTGCTGCCCTCCGCATCATTGGTCGTGAGTGCCGATGGCCTGGTGCTTCGGGCTAGTGCCAGGAGCCAGGCGCTTGGTCTGATCAACCGGAGCCTCGTCACGGTGCCGGAGATCTCCCGCCTCATCGAAAAGGTCGCGGGTGACGGAGAGGCGCGCGAGCAGGAGATGCGCGTTCGACGGCCACCGCTCGGACGCGAACTGCTCGAGCTCAGGGTGCGCATCGCGCCCCTCGGAACGGGTGCGATCCTCGTGCTCATCGACGATCTTGCCGAGGAGCGCAGAGTCGATGCGGTCCGGCGCGACTTCGTTGCGAACGTCAGCCATGAGCTCAAGACCCCCGTCGGGGCGCTGTCGCTCCTCGCCGAGGCGGTGCTTGCCTCGAGCGATGATCCCGATCAGGTGCGCCACTTCGCCGAGCGCATGCAGCTCGAGGCAGCCCGGCTCAGTCACCTCGTGCAGGATGTCATTGACTTGTCAAGGCTTCTGGGCGACGA
>WLOY01000120.1 GCA_009699015.1 Actinomycetota bacterium
CCACTTGGGGTAATCGGACGACAGCACCGCTCCGTGCGCAGCGATCGACTCGACCTGGTTCACCGAGTCGAGCGAGCGTCCCTCGTAGAGCTGCACATCGACGTGGCTGAATGGCTCGAGCCGGGCACCTATGCGGCTCGAGGTCTTGCGGACTCCGCGCGCGACGCCCCTCACTCGACCGTGGCTGCGGGTGAGGAGGGTGACGATGCGGTCGGCCTCGCCGAGCTTCTGGGTACGCAGGACGACGGCTTCGTCACGGTAGAGGCGCACGATTCATTCTCCTACTGTTCCGGGCGACCGAAGCCCCACCACGCTCGTATGGCCCACGCACCGCAGGATCACGGGCAAAATCGCGCCGAATCCCTCACTATTGAACTGTCATCTTCACTTTAGTGAGTCAACAGGCGGGATCAGTGTGCAAGCGGCCGAGACCCCAGCGGCGCCCGGCGAGGACCGGGATCACGAACACGGCTAGTGCAGCCTTGTGCCCGCCTGCTTCTGACGCGTACCCCTTGTCGATGACAATCGGCTCCTGACTGTCGCGCTCTGGACGTTCGTAGCGCCTCATGTCAACCTGTCCCCGAACACGGATAGAGCCTGAACGGGCGATCCGGGACGCCATTCGGGCGGTTTTCAAGTGTGTGAGCTGCCGACCACGCCTACACTCGATCGTCGATCGGAAACCCGGGGAAGGCCGAGGGTTCGTGATGCAAGTATCAAATCCGGAACGAAAGGCCTCCGTGAGGCCCTCCGTGGCGCTCCAGGCTCATCGCCAGGAAGTACGCGACATCGTCTCGGCTCACCGCGCCACAAATCCGCGGGTGTTCGGCTCGGCCGCGCGAGGCGACGACACGAGCGAAAGCGATCTCGACCTCCTTATCGACCCGACGGCAGAGACGAGTCTCCTTGACGTCGGCGCGATTCGTCACGAGCTGCTGGTGCTGCTCGGCATGACCGTCGATGTCCTCACGCCAAAAGCCCTCCCACCACGATTCCGGGATTCGGTGCTCGCTGAAGCGGTCCCTGTGTGACGCCGCCACGCCTAGATGACTACATCGAACACATCGTCACCGCGATTGGGCGTATTGCCACCTACACGCAAGGCCTAGATCACGAGTTTTTCTTGACCGATGGACTCGTCCAGGACGCCGTCATCCGCAATATCGAGGTAATCGGAGAAGCAAGCCATCGCATAGCGACTCGATTCCCCGGCTTCGCAGAGTTGCATCCTGAGATACCGCTCGGACCTGCTTATCAGATGCGCAATGCCGTTGCCCATGGCTAATTCGAAGTCGACCTCGACGTGGTCTGGCAGACCATCGTGAGCGACCTCCCAAGCCTCGCCCCGCTAGCCACGGTACGGGTCAGAAGCCAAGCCGGCGGAGCTTCTTCGGGTCCTTCTGCCAGTCCTTCGCGAGCTTCACGTGGATATCGAGATACACCGGCGTGCCGACGATCACCTCGATCTCCTTACGCGCACGCGTGCCCACCTGCTTCAGGCGCGCACCGCCCTTACCGATGACGATGGCCTTTTGGCTGTCGCGCTCGACGAACAGTTGCGCCCTGATATCCATGAGCGGCCGATCCGGCGGCCGTCCCTCGCGCATGCCCATCTCCTCGATGACCACGGCAATCGAGTGGGGCAACTCGTCCTCGACGCCCTCGAGCATTGCCTCGCGGATGAGCTCGGCGACCGTGATCTCGAGCGGCTCATCGCTGAACTCGGCATCGGGATACAGGAGCGGGCCCTCGGGCAGCAGTGCGACGAGCTGCTCGGTGAGCACCTCGACGTTCATGCCGGACACGGCCGAAACCGGCACGACCTGCGTCCAGGTGCAGCCGAGCTCCTCGGCCAGCTCCCCCACCTCCGACAGGCGCTGCGCGAGCTGGTCCTTGTTCACCCGATCGGCTTTCGTCACGATGACGACGATCGGTGTGCGGCCGAGGGCGATGACCTGCTTGGCGATGAAGCGATCCCCGGGTCCGATCTCCTCATTGGCCGGCAGGCACAGGCCGATGACGTCGACGCTCGACCAAGCCTCGCGGACTGACGCATTCAGCCGCTCGCCGAGCAGCGTTCGCGGCCGATGGAGCCCGGGGGTGTCAACGATGATGAGTTGCGCGTCGTCGGTCGTGAGGATCCCGCGGATGAGCCGGCGCGTGGTCTGCGGACGATCGGAGGTGATCGCGACCTTGTGGCCGATGAGCCGGTTCGTGAGGGTCGACTTGCCGGCGTTCGGGCGTCCGACGATCGAGACGAACCCGCTGCGAAGTGTCATGCGCTCACCTTCGCACCCTTGCGGCGGTTTTCCATAACGCCGAGGAGTGCCAGTGCCACGATCACGAGGAGGCAGCCGATCCAACCGCGGGCCGAGATGACCTCCCCGAGCACGGCCACGCCGAGCATTGTCGCCACCACCGGCTCGGCAAGCGTGAGGGTCGCGATGTGACCTGGCTGCAGGAGGGTGAGGCCCTTGCCGAACAGGATGTAGGCCCCGGTGGTCGCGGCGAGGCCGAGCCAGATCGCCATGACGACGCCATCCAATGACACCCACCACGGGCCGCCGGACAAGAGGAACGGCAGGAGGAGGACGGCGGCGATTGCGAATGGCGCGGCCATGACGGCGGACGAGTCGTAGCCGTCGCGGGCGAGTCGGGCCCCGAACACGGTGTAGCCGGCGTAGCAGGCCGCCGCGCCGAGCGCCGCGAGGATGCCGACTGGATCGGGGGCGACGTCGCTCCCGAGGGTGAGCATCGCAAGGCCCGTCACCGCGATCGCGGTGACACCGCCCCACAGCCAGCCGGGCGCACCCTCGCGCACGGCCCAGCCGAGCAGCCCGGCCATGAGGGGCGCGGAGCCGAGGCAGACGAGGGTACCGACCGCGATTCCGGTGCGGCCGAGCGCGATGAAGAACATCCCCTGGTAGCCGGCGACGGCCGCCCCCATGAGCCAGATGATCGGACGGCGCAGCAACGCCTTGAACTGGTCGGTGTGGCCGAGCCAGCGGATGAAAAGAACGAGGCCGGCCGCGCCCACGACGAGCCGGACGGACGCAACGGAGATCGGGAGTGCATCCGGGACGAGGAGCGCCTTGGAGGTGCCGGAGGTTCCGAACAAGGCCGCCGCGCCCAGCACCGCAAGGCTCGCGCGGCCCTTCGGGGTCACGTCGTCAATCGCGAGCGGACGGCGCCATCCGACGAGCAGAGCAGCACGGGCACTCCCGAGCCGGAAATTTCGGCGACGCAGTCAATGTCGGGGCTCTCGCTCGAACCGACGACCACGGCGCACTCGACCCCAGTCGCCCCGGCAGCGATTGCCTGCGCGACGGCGAGTTGCAGCGCGGTGAGCTGAAGGGATCCGGAGTGAATGGTCGCCCCCGAGTAGGTGCGACCCATCTCGTCGCGGATCGCCGCCCCCTCGGGCGCCCCGATCCGTCCGCGGGCGCCCCGGGCCAGCGTGACGAGCTTGGCGTCCTCCCCGCTCATTTCATCAGTCATGATCGGCCCCGGTCGGCTCCCGCGAGGAGGCCGGCTCGACGAGAATGGTCGACACCTTGTTGCGGCGGCCCGCACCCTGCTCGGCGGTGAGCCGATGGCCGTCGATCTCGATCTCGGCACCGACGATCGGCACGCGCCCGAGCCGCTTGGCCATGAACCCCAGGACGGTATCGACGCCCTCCTGCTCAGCATCGATCTGGGCGCCGATGAGCTCGGCGAAGTCCTCGACGTGGAGCCGCGAGCTCACCCGGTAGGAGCCGCCGCCGAGCTCGGCGACCTCAGGTGCCGCGGTGTCGTACTCGTCGGCGATCTCGCCGACGATCTCCTCGAGGACGTCTTCGATGGTGACGATGCCCGCGGTGCCGCCGTACTCGTCGACAGCGATCGCCATGTGGACGCGTGCCGACTGCATGTCGCGCAGGAGCGCATCGACCGGCTTGCTGTCGGGCACGAAATAGGTGGGGCGCATGAGCGACTCGACCCGCTCGCTGTGCTCGGCATCGCGATGCTCGAAGGTTCGCTTCACCATGTCCTTGAGGTAGACGACGCCGACGACGTCGTCGGCGCTCTCGCCGATCACCGGGATTCGCGAGAAGCCCGAGCGCAGGCCGAGCGAGATCGCCTGCCGGATCGACTTCGTGCGCTCGATGAAGACCACCTCGGTGCGGGGCACCATGACCTCCTTCACGAAGGTGTCGCCGAGCTCGAAGACGGAGTGGATCATCTGCCGCTCCTCGTCCTCGATGAGGTCGTCCGCCTCGGCCATGTCGACGAGCTCGCGCAGCTCGGCCTGGGTCGCGAAGGGTCCCTCGCGGAAGCCCCTCCCGGGCGTCAGTGCGTTGCCGATGACGATGAGGAGCGTGGTGAGCGGCCCGAGGAGAGCGGCGAGGAACTGCGCCGGCCTCGCCGCAGCCAGCGCGATCCGATCGGCGTGCTGGCGGCCGAGCGTTCGAGGGGCCACGCCGAGTGCGACGTACGACACGATCACCATGATGACCACCGCGAGGGTCAGGGATCCCCCAATCGGCCAGCCCTGCTCGCCGGTGAGCCATTCGACGAGGACGAAGGTGACGAGCGAGGTCGCGGTCACGGTTGCGAACGTTGACAGGAAGAGCAGGACGTTGACGTAGCGCGGGCGATCGTCGAGGACCCGAAGGAGGCGGACGGCCTTGGGCTTCTCGCGGCTGAGCTCCTCGACGCGGCTGCGCGAGACGCGGCCGAATGCGGTCTCGGCACTGACGAGCAGGCCTGCGAGCAGAACGAGCCCGACCGAGAGGACGACGAGCCAGGCATCGGGCGCAGACATCATGGGCGTGCCTCGCTTCGCCACTCGCCTAGAACGAGGTCCTGCAGGGCGAACATCCGCGCCTCGTCTTCGAGTTCCTGGTGATCGTGGCCAATGAGGTGGAGAAACCCGTGGGTGGTGAGGAACTGCAGCTCCTCGTCCAGCGAGCGACCCTTCTCAGCGGCCTGTATCGCGGCGAACGATGGGCACATCGCTATGTCGCCGACGACGCCCTGCTCGGGCGCCTCGCCCTCGGCGGCGCTGCGCAGTTCGTCCATCGGGAACGACAGGACATCGGTCGGCCCTGGCTCGTCCATCCACTCGACGTGCAGTTCGGTCATGCGCGGCTCGTCAATGAGGGTGATCGCCAGCTCGCAGTCCGGGTGGAGGCGCATTCGGTCGAGGAGGAACACGGCGAGGGCCTGCAGCGCGTCGAGATCGCACGCGATGTCGGTCTCGTTCGTGACCGAGATGAGCGAGCCCGTCATTGCGCCCGATCCGCGTCGTAGCGCTCGTAGGCCTCGACGATGCGGCCCACCAGCTTGTGGCGCACGACGTCATTGGAGGTGAGCCGGCAGAAGGCGACGTCGTCGAGGCCCTCGAGGATGTCGCTGATCACGCGTAGCCCGCTCTGCACGCCGCCGGGCAGGTCCACCTGCGTGACGTCGCCGGTAACGACGATGGTCGAGCCGAACCCGAGCCGGGTGAGGAACATCTTCATCTGCTCGGCCGATGTGTTCTGCGCCTCGTCGAGGATGATGAAGGCGTCGTTGAGGGTGCGGCCGCGCATGTACGCGAGGGGGGCGACCTCGATGGTGCCGCTCGTGATGAGGCGCGGGATCGAATCTGGGTCGATCATGTCGTGCAGGGCGTCATAGAGCGGTCGCAGGTAGGGGTCGATCTTCTCCGACAGGGTGCCGGGGAGGAACCCGAGTTTCTCGCCCGCCTCGACCGCGGGCCTCGTGAGGACGATTCGGTTCACCCGCTTCGCCTGCAGCGCCTGAACTGCCTTCGCTACGGCGAGGTAGGTCTTGCCGGTACCTGCCGGCCCGATGCCGAACACGATGGTGTTCGTGTCGATTGCGTCGACGTAGCGCTTCTGGTTGAGGGTCTTCGCGCGGATCGTGCGCCCGCGGTTGCTGAGGATGTTTGCGGTAAGGACGTCGCTGGGCCGCGACCCCGACTGCATGAGCGAGATGCTGCGCTCGACCGACTCGCCAGTGAGGGCCTGGCCGGTGCGAAGCAGGGTGAGCATCTCGCCGAAGAGGGTCTCGATGAGGCCGACGTCGTGCGGGCTGCCGGTGATCGTGATCTCGTTGCCGCGCAGCAGGATGTCGGCCTGCGGGAAGCCTGCCTCGACGAGGCGCAGGTATTCGTCCGACGCGCCGACGAGGGCGACCATCGGCTGGGAGTTCGGGATGGTGATGCGGGCTTGCGCCTGCGGCGCATCTGATTGAGCCTGCGGTTGATCGGAGGGAGGAAGGGTCACGCGCTATCCCGGGGGCCAAAGGAGGTCACGCCCGCCGAGGACGTGAGCCCGCCGAGAACATGAGCATGGACGTGGAACACGGTCTGCCCGGAATCGGCCCCGGTGTTGAGGACGATGCGGTAGCCGCCGCTGAGCCCCTCGGCCTCGGCGACCTGCGCCGCCGCTGCGAGTAGGTGGCCGGCGAGGGTCGGGTCTGCTGCCGCAATCCCGGCCGCGTCGGCATGGTGGGCGACGGGTATGACGAGGACGTGGACCGGCGCCTGCGGATTGATGTCGCGGAACGCGACGAACTGGTCGGTGCGCAGGACGACATCCGCGGGGACATCACCGGCGACGATCCGGCAGAACAGGCAGTCGCTCATGTGGATGATCCTTGCATGTCGGCCGCCCGCCAGCGGGCTCGAGCCGAGATCGCAGTCAAGGCGACCGCGCCCGCGAGCGATGAACGCAGGACGGTCGGGCCGAGGCGAACCTCGAGCGCGCCGCAGGCGCGGAGCGCGGCCCGCTCATCGTCGGCCAGGCCGCCCTCAGGTCCGACGACGATGACGACCTCTCCCGAAGGAGGGAGCGAAGCGTCGGCGAGCGATGCGCTGGCCTCCTCGTGGAGCACGAGGCCGGCCGCGGCGTTCGATACCAGTGCGCAGGCGTCCGTCAACGTGGCCAGCGCGCCGATCACCGGGGTGCGTGCCCGCCGGGACTGCTTCGTCGCTGCCCCGGCGGCCGCCATCCACTTTGCCCGCGCCTTCTCGGCGCGATCTGGCTTCCACTGCGCGACCGAGCGCTGCGCGGCCCACGGAACGATGGTGTCGACCCCGACCTGGGTCATGAGGTCGACCGCCAGCTCGGCGTGCTCGCCCTTCGGCAGGGCCTGGATGACGGTGAGGCGCAACTCGGGGGCTGGTTCGTCGATGACGTCGACGACGTCGATTCCGAGCGAATCGCGGCCTTCGACGGGCGCGACGGTGCCGCGCACGCGCCTGCCCTCGCCATCGACGAGTTCGATTCCCTCGCCCGGCTCCATGCGCATGACGCTCACCGCGTGCCGGGCCTCCGGGCCGACGATGGTCAGCGCAGAGCCGGCCCGGGCGCAGGCGAGCTCGGCGGGGGTAGCAAGGAATACGGAGGCTGTCACTTCTGGGAGAACGCGTCCTTCAGCCGGGAGAAGATGCCACCGGTCGCCTCATGGGTATCGGCGCCGACGCGGGCACCCTCCTCGGAGCGCAGCGCCGCGAGCTGGCGGAGGAGTGCTGCCTGCGCGTCGTCGAGCTTGGTCGGGACCTCGACAAGGAGGTGGACGTGCAGGTCGCCGCGCGCCGGGCTGCGCAGCCGCGCCGCTCCCTTGCCGCGCAGGAGGAGTACCTCGCCCGGCTGCGTGCCGGGCCGGATGTCGAGGACCTGCTCGCCGTCGAGGGTGTCGAAGGTGACGGAGGTGCCCAGGGCCGCGGAAGTCATCGGGAGCGTGATGGTGCAGTGGAGCTCATCGCCCTGGCGCTCGAACACCGGGTGGGCAGTCACGGCGATCTCGACGTAGAGGTCGCCGGCAGGCCCGCCGTTCGGGCCGACCTCGCCCTCGCCGGTGAGCTGGATGCGGGTGCCGGAGTCGACACCCGGGGGGATTTGGATCGTGAGGGTGCGCCGGGTGCGGACCCGGCCGTCGCCCGCGCACTCGGGGCACGGGTGCTGGATGGTCTGGCCGAAGCCCTGGCACTGCGGGCAGGGTCGCGCGGTCATGATCTGGCCGAGGAATGATCGCTGCATCTGCTGGATCTCGCCGCGCCCCTTGCACATGGCGCAGGTAGTGGCCTGGCTGTTCGGGGCGGTTCCGGCACCCGCGCAGGCACCGCAGGACGCCGCCGTGTCGACGGTGAGGTCGCGGTTCGCGCCGAAGACCGTGTCCTCGAGGTCGATCTGGATTCGGATGAGGGCGTCCTGCCCCCGCCGGGCCCGGGTGCGAGGGCCTCGCTGGGAGCCGCCGCCGAAGAAGGCGTCCATGATGTCGCCGAAGTCGAACCCGCCGCTGAACCCGCCGCCGGCCTGGCGCGGGTCTCCGCCCATGTCGTACATCTGGCGCTTCTCGGGGTCGCTCAGGACCTCGTACGCCGCCGTGACCATCTTGAACCGCTCCTGGTGCTCGGGATCCGGGTTCACGTCGGGGTGCAGCTCGCGGGCGAGCTTGCGGTACGCCTTCTTGATCTCCTCGGGTGAGGCATCGCGCGCAACGCCGAGCAGGGCGTAGAAATCGGTGGCCACGGGACTCACTGTTCATCCAGGATGCGGCTGACGTACTGCGCAACGGCATGCACGGCGCCCATCGTTCCGGGGTAATCCATATGCGTTGGACCGACGACGCCGAGGGACGCGACGGTCTTGTTGCCCCGGCTGTACCGGGCGGTGATGACCGAGGTCGACTCGAGGCCCTCGACGGGGTTCTCGTGCCCGATTCGCACGGTGACGCCGGTGCTCATTGTCGTCTCGCCGAGGAGCCGAAGGAGCACCACCTGCTCCTCGAGCGCCTCGAGCACGGGCTGGATGGCGAGCGGGAACGCCTCGCCGTAGCGGGCGAGGTGGGCGGTGCCGCCGAGGATGACGCGCTCGTCGATGCGCTCGGTCATGGCCTCGAGCAGGGTTGCAACGATGGCGCTGGCAAGGGGCCTCAGCTCGGCCGGGCACGACTGGGTGAAGCCTGCGACGGTGTCGTCGACCTGGGCCGACGGGTGGCCGGCCACAGCGGTGAGGAGCCGGGCCCGCAGGTCTGCGAGGGCCGACTCGTCGACCGGCGCAGAGCACTCGATGACCCGCTGCTCGACCCGTCCGGTGTTGGCGATGAGCACCATCATCACCCGGGTGGGGCTCAGGGCGATGAGTTCGATGTGGCGGACGGTGCTCTCGGTGACGGACGGGTACTGGACGAGCGCGACCTGCCTGGTGATCTGGGCGAGGAGCCGGACCGTGCGGATCATCACGTCGTCGAGGTCGACTGCGGATCCGAGGAACTCGTGGATCGCGCGCCGTTCGGCCGGGCTCAGCGGCTTGACGCCGGAGAGCCGGTCGACGAAGTGGCGGTAGCCGAGGTCGGTCGGGACGCGGCCCGCGCTCGTGTGCGGCTGGGCGATGTAGCCCTCGTCCTCGAGCGCTGCCATGTCGTTGCGGATCGTCGCGGGCGAGACCCCGAGGCTGTGTCGCTCGACGAGCGCCTTCGAGCCGACCGGCTCATGGGTGGAGACGTAGTCCTCGACGATGGCGCGAAGCACGGCGAGGCGACGATCCTCAAGCATCGCGCCTCCTTTCTCACTTTTGGCACTCACCTCAGTCGAGTGCCAAGTCTACGACGAATTGGCGGATGCGTACGACGCGGCGGCTTGCCTTTTTCCTACTAATTCGATAGGAATAATTGTTATGACCGCACTTCTCCTTATTGCCCTCGCCGGATTCGGCGCCCAGTTGGTCGACGGCTCACTTGGCATGGGCTACGGGGTGACCTCGTCAACACTCCTCATCGCCATCGGGCTCGCACCCGCGGCCGCGTCCGCATCGGTCCACTTCGCCGAGCTTGGCACCACCGCGGTCAGCGCCTACTCACACATCCGCCTTGGCAACGTCGACAAGACGGTGCTGCGCCGAATCGCGATCCCCGGCGCTATCGGTGCCTTCGCTGGTGCGACCGTCCTTGCCGGGCTCTCCACCCAGGCCGCCCGGCCATGGGCTAGCGGACTCCTCCTCATCCTCGGGGTGTACGTGCTCATCAGGTTCAGCCGGTACCGCACGGTGACCTTGCGCAAGGGCCGCCCGGGTACCAAACTCCTCATCCCCCTCGGCCTCGTCGGCGGCTTTGTTGACGCTACTGGCGGCGGCGGCTGGGGGCCCGTCACGACTCCGGCCCTCATGGCGGACGGTCGGATGGCGCCGAACCGGGTCGTCGGCACGATGAACACCGCCGAGTTTGCCGTGTCACTCGCGGCGAGCATCGGGTTCATCATCGCGCTCGGGTTCTCTGCCCTCGATTGGCGCATCCTCGTCCCGCTGCTCGTCGGTGGCGTCATCGCTGCTCCGATCGCAGCCAGGGTCACCCACGTGCTGCCCATGCGGATCATGGGCGTGGCTGTGGGCGGTCTCATCATCGTCACGAACAGCTATACGCTCCTGCGCGCCACCGGAACCAGTGGCCAAACCCAGGGGATCGTCATGGCCTGCCTCCTCGCCGGCTGGGCTGCTGCGATCACGGTCGTGAGCCTCCAGCACCGTCGGGCGCGCGCGCTCGCCAGCGCGACGTAGGGAAGCGCTGTTTGTGCTGGTCCTCCTCATCCCCTGGGCCTTGCTTGAGTCAGATGCACCCCAAATCCCGATGAGTTGTGCTCTGACGGCCATCTCGCCGGGTTTCGGGGTGCATCTGGCCGAAACTTCAGCTCGGCTGGCCAGCAGGCCGAGCACGAGCCCGCCTGAGAGCAGTCGTCCACGCCTTGCGGTTGATGGCGTTCAGTGCGAGTTGAGGTCGATTGTGAGGATCCGAACCACGGGGTGCAGGTCGCTGTCGGCGCCACTGGACTCCTCGTTCGTCCACTGATAATCGATGCGGCCAGCGCCCGAAATCTCGTAGTGAATCGTGCGAGAGTAGCCAATCCACTTGGGCCTTCCCGCTTTGCCTCGCAGGTAGCTCGACGAGCCAACGCTCGGGGGCGA
>WLOY01000121.1 GCA_009699015.1 Actinomycetota bacterium
ACCTCCATGGTGCGAGCGCTGAACCCGCTCGTTGTTGCGCTTCTGGCTGCGTTCTTCCTCCGGGAGCGGATGAACCGCTCGGAGGTTGCAGGCTTGGGCGTTGTACTCGGGGGAGCGTGCCTCATCGCCATCTAGCTCTGTGTCATCCGTCTAGCTCTGTGTCATCCGTCTAGCTCTGTGTCATCCGTCGCGGCGCTGGCCGCGTGATGCTGGTCGCCAATTCCGGATCACGCCCCACGATGAGGGCTAGCGAATCACTTGCGATACGGGGAGAAGTCCGGGGCGCGCTTCTCGCTGAAGGCGAGGCCGCCCTCCTTGGCCTCGTCGGACTTCACGAACTGATCGAGGACGTCGAAGGCGAGCGACTGGATCCCGACGATGTGATCGGTATCGGCATTGAAGCTGTGCTTGAGGGTCTTGAGCGCGGTGGGGGACAGCGCACAAGCCTTGCGGCCCCACTCCTTGGCCAGTGGCAGCAGCTCATCCGGCGCAACGACCCGGTTCACCAACCCCCAGCGCTCGGCGGTCTCGGCGTCGTACTGGTCGCAGAAGAACCAAATCTCACGTGCGCGTTTCTCGCCAACGACGCGGGCGAGATACGCCGTGCCGAAGCCGGCGTCGAAGCTTCCGACTCTCGGGCCGACCTGCCCGAACTTGGCGGTCGAGGAGGCGAGGGAGACATCGCAGAGGACATGCAGGACGTGGCCACCTCCGATCGCGAAGCCATTGACGGCGGCGATGACCGGCTTGGGTACCTCGCGGATGAGCCGGTGGAGGCGCTCGATCTCGAACATGCCCATCTCAGTCACGCCGTAGCCGCCGGTGAGCGCCCGCTCCTTCTGGTCGCCTCCGGTGCAGAAGGCTCGGTCGCCGGCCCCGGTGAGGACGATCGCGCCCACCGTGCCATCGACCCATGCATAGCGCAATGCGTAGATGAGCTCATCGACTGTGCGGCCTCGCAGCGCGTTATAGCGATCGGGCCGGTTGATGGTGATGACGGCGACGCCCTCGTCGACGACATAGTCGATGTCGGTGAACTCCTCGATGGTGATCATTCATGCCTCCACTAGTACTGCGATACCGAGTCCGACGCCGATGCAGGCCGTCGCGATGCCGAGGCCGCCCCCGGAGCGCCGGAGCGTGCGGCAGGTGTCGGCGATGACGCGCGCGGCCGATGCCCCGACGGGGTGGCCGATGGCGATGGCGCCGCCGTTCGGGTTGACCTTCGCCCGGTCGATCTCGGGCAGGTCGTGAAGGACGGTGAGCACCATTGCCGCGAACGCCTCGTTGATCTCGAACAGGCTGATGTCCGAGAACGACAGGCCCTGCCGGGCGAGGAGCTTGCGCATGGCGTAGACAGGGGCGGTCGCGAAGTCGTCGGGCTCGGTCGCGACCACGGCCGAGCCGAGGATCACCCCGAGGGGCTCGAGGCCGAGCTCGGCTGCCTGCTCCTGCGATGTGATGAGGGCGGCGACCGCGCCGTCGTTCAGGGTAGAGGAGTTGCCGGCGGTGACCGAGCCGTCCTTCGTGAAGGCGGGCTTGAGGGCGGAGAGGCCCTCGAGCGTGGTGCCCCGGCGGATTGACTCGTCGGTCGTGACGTCGGCGATCGGCATGACGAAGCCATCGTGGTAGCCGGCGTCCCATGCGCGAGCGGCGAGTTCCTGGGACCGCACCGACCACTCGTCCTGCTCGAGCCGGGTGATGCCTCTTGTCTCCGCGCTGCGCTGGGCGCACTCGCCGAGGCTGTCGGTCCAGTGCTTGGGGAAGGCCGGGTTCACCATGCGCCAGCCGACGGTGGTCTGCTCGAGACGCATTTGCGGGTCGAGGGCCTTGTCGCTCTTCGGCAGGACGAATGGCGCCCGGCTCATGCTCTCGACGCCGCCGGCGATCGCGATGTCGATGTCGCCGCAGCGCACGGCGCGCGCGGCCTGGACGATGGCCTCGGCGCCGGATCCGCAGAGGCGATTGAGGGTGACGCCGGGGACGGTCACGGGGAGCCCGGCGAGCAGGGCGCTCATCCGGGCGACGTTGCGGTTATCCTCGCCGGCCCCATTGGAATCGCCCATGAAAACGTCGTCGACGGCGGCCGGGTCAAGGCCGGGAGCTGCCTCGAGGAGGCCGCGAATGACCTCGGCGAGGAGGTCGTCAGGCCGTAGGTGCGAGAGTCCGCCGCGGTAGCGTCCGAAGGGGCTGCGGCGGGCTGTGGCAACGGTGGGACGGCGGTCACTCATGTGTCGTATTATTGTCGATCGGCAGCAATCCGCACGAAGTCGGGGTCGATTCAGGAGGCGTCATGGGCAGGTCCGGTCCTCTTCGGGTGCTCGTCACGGGTGCCAGTCGGGGCATCGGCGAGGCAATCGTTTCACGGCTCTCGGCAGATGGCCATCAATTGGCCCTGAACTCGCGCACGACGGCAGACCTCGAGCAGCTCGCAGCCCGGCTGCCGGGTCAGACACTCGTCCTCCCCGCAGACTGCACCGATCCGACCAGCGGCGATGACCTCGTGCGCGCGGTCATCGATGAGTGGGGCGGCATCGACGTCCTCGTGCTCAATGCCGGCGAGGGAGTCGCGGCGTCCATCACGAGCACCGACGACGCCATGTGGCAGCGTCAGCTCGACCTCAACCTGACCTCGCCGTTTCGCTTCATCCGGGCGGCGGTCCCGCCGATGAAGGCCGCCGGGTTCGGGCGCATCATCGTCGTGGCGAGCAGCGCATCCAAGCGCGGCGAGCCGTACATAAGCGCCTACACGGCCGCGAAGCACGGCGTGCTCGGCCTCGTGCGCTCGGCGGCGGCCGAGCTCGCGAGCACTGGCATCACCGTCAACGCGGTCTGCCCCGGCTACGTCGACACCCCGATGACCCAGCGCTCGATCGACGCGATCGTCGAGAAGACCGGACGCAGCCGCGACGAGGCAACAGCAACCCTTGCGGGCCAGCAGCCGACCGGCCGGCTCATCGCGCCATCCGAGGTCGCCGACACCGTCGCCTTCCTCATCGCAGACTCGGGCCAGATCACTGGCCAGGGGATCAATATCGACGGAGGAAAGGTCCAGTCATGACGGTTCGACGCATCAACCCCCCGGAGCTCGCGCCCCCGATCGGCTTCTCGCACGCGGTGGTGGCGGAGGGGTCCACGATCGTCCTCCTCGCGGGCCAGACGGCACTGAACTCCGAAGGCGTCATCGTCGGCGGCACCATCGTCGAGCAGTTCGAGAAGGCGTTCGGCAATCTCCTCGCAGCGCTCGCCGCTGCGGGCGGCAACCCGTCGAATCTGGGCAAGCTCACCATCTACTGCGTCGACCCCGTCGATTATCGGGCCAATGCGCGAGAGATCGGCGGCGTCTGGAAGCGATTGGCAGGACGGGACTTCCCGGCGATGACCCTCGTGGGCGTCACCCGCCTGTGGGACGACACCGCGATGATCGAGATCGAGGGGATCGCTGTCCTCCCGTGACCGTCGCCACTGATATGAATCCGCTGAGCGCCCTGTGGGCGGCCCGTTCGATCGCCGTCATCGGGGCGACCGAGCGGCCCCGGGCAATGGGCCGCCTGCCCATCGACTACCTCCTTCGGCATGGATTCGACGGCTTCATCGCGCCGGTGAACCCGAAGGGCGGCACGATCCTGGGTATCCCTGCCTACCCGAGCATCGCCGCAGTCGGCCAGCCCATCGACCTCGCCCTCGTGATGGTGCCGGCGAGTGCGGTCGCCGATGCCGTCCGTGAGTGCGCTGCCGCCGGGGTTCGCACCTGCATCGTCATGTCCTCCGGCTTCGCCGAGACCGGTCCGGAGGGGGAGCGGGCGCAGGCAGAGCTCGTCGGTATCGCCCGCTCGGCCGGCATGCGCATGGTCGGCCCGAACTGCATCGGGTCGGTCGGCGGCCCCGGCGCCGTCATGGCGACGTTCAGCCCGGTCTTCTCTTCCGAGTCGACCCCGGTGCCGTCGGGGTCGATCGCGCTCGTGAGCCAGTCGGGCGCCCTCGGCTTCGGCGCACTGTCGCTCGCGATGGAGCGCGGGGTTCCGGTGGGGATCGCGGTGACGACCGGCAACGAGGCCGACGTGACGGCCGCAGAGGTTGCCGCCTGCCTGGCGGCAGACCCCGGAGTGACGGGCCTGCTCATGTATGTCGAGTCGCTCGACGACCTTGACTCGCTTCGTGCCGCCGCGGATCTCGTGCCCGTCGCGGTGCTCAAGGCCGGGCGCAGCGAGGCCGGGGCCCTGGCTGCCGCATCGCACACCGGAGCCCTCGCAACCCAGGACAAGGTCGTCGATGCGGCCCTCGCGGCGCTCGGCATCGCCCGGGTCACGGACATCGACGATCTCCTCGACGTCGGTGCGATCTTCGCGAGCGGGGCGCGGATGCCGGGCCGCGGGGTCGGCATCCTCACGACATCCGGCGGGAGCGGAATCCTCGCCACCGACGCGATAGAGGTCGCCGGGCTCGAGCTTGCGGGCCTCGGCGCCGACACCATCACCGCGCTCGAGGGAATCGTCCCGTCATACGGCAACGCGACGAACCCGGTTGACGTCACGGCCGCGGTCATGACGGAGGCCGGGCTGTTCGAGCGCTGCCTCGATGTCCTCGCCGACGATGACAGCGTCGACGGGATCGTCGCGTGCTTCGCGGTGCTCGTCGGCGATGACGTCACCCGGATCGCGACGGCTCTTGGGGCAGTTCGCGAGAGGACCGGCATGCCCGTGGTCGTCGCGCGAACCGGTGCGACCTCGCTCGCGCCGCACGCGGCAGCGCTCCTCGCCGAGGCGGGCGTCCCTGCCTACTCGACCCCGGAGCGCGCAGTCCATGCCCTCGCCGCCCTCGCACGAACGGGCATGCGCCCCGCGAGCGCAGCAAGGGCCGCCGGGCCCACCTGCGAGTCGCCCGGTGAGCAGGCCTCCGAGGACGAGTTGAAGGGGCTGCTCGCATCAGCGGGCCTGCCCATCCCCGAATCCGTCCTGGCCAGGAGCATCGACGAAGCGCGAGCGGGCGTGGCGGCGGTCGGGGGAGTCGCGGTCTGCAAGGCCGTCGTGCCGGGCCTGCTGCACAAGAGCGACGCCGGCGGCGTGGTGCTCGGCGTGCGGCCCGACACCATCGACGAGGCATTCGTGCGGTTGAAGGCACTCGGCGGCGATGTCCTCGTCGAGCGGTTCGTGCCCGGAGGGGTCGAGGTCCTCGTCGGCGTCACCCCGAGCTCGCTGGGCCGCGTGCTGACAGTCGGCGTCGGGGGAGTCCTCACCGAGGTCATCGCCGATGCAGCCGTGCGCGTTCTCCCGGTGAGCGCTGATGATGTCCGAGCAATGATCGCCGAGACTCGGCTCGCGCGGCTCCTGGCCGGCGTGCGCGGGGCCCCCGCTGCCGATTCCGAGGCACTCGTCCAAGCGGTTCTCGGAATCGTCGATGCGACCCGTGAATGGCCCGATGGCTTCGAACTCGACCTCAATCCGATCACCGTGCTCACTGACGGATGCTGGATCCTTGATGCTGCTGTTGCCCGAACCACCCCCCGCTCGGATGATGGAGGACACCCCTGATGGACGTCGGCCGACTCGTTTCACGCTCGATGCGCCGCTACCGGGATCGCATCGCGCTCGACGGACCCGAGGGCACGATGACCTTCGGCGAGTCGGGCGCCCGCATCATGCAGCTTGCGCGCGGGCTGCGTGCGCTCGGCCTCGAGACGGGCGACCGGGTGCTCGACCTCCAGTCGAACCAGAACACGTACATCGAGACCGACCTGGGCATCAGCACGGCGGGCCTATGCCGCGTCGCGCTCAACTACCGGCTGCACGCGACTGACTGGATTCGGATCGCGACCGACTGCACCCCGCGCGTCCTCATCCTCGATGCCAAGTTCTGGGACGACGCCGCGGGCGTGCGCGACCTCGTTGAGACGGTCATCGTCATCAATGGCGATGCCGAGGGTGCGATCCCCTACGAGCGATTCCTCGCTGAGCAGTCCAGTGAGCCGCTGCTGCTCAGCGTCGATCCGGATGCGCTGGTGTCATTGAACTATTCGAGCGGAACGACGGGCAATCCGAAGGGTGCGATCCGGACCCACCGCAACCGGATGGCGAGCCTGCACAACATCATCACCGACTTCCTCGGCAAGGTGCCCGATGAGCACAGCACTTGGCTGCACGCCGGCCCGGTCACCCACACGAGCGGCTTATTCGTCCTGCCCTACTACACGTTCGGCGCGCGCCAGATCGTGCAGGCGAAGTTCGACCCGGACGACGTTGTCGACGCCTTCGAGCATCGGGGCGCGACGGCGACGGCACTCGTGCCGACCATGGTGGCCCGTCTCCTCGCGATGCCGGACATCTCGCGCGAGCGGATGCGAAACCTGGAGGTCCTCGGGTACGCGGGTGCCCCGATGCCGCCAGAGCAGATTCGCCAGTGCTTCGATCGCATCACGCCCCACATGTCGCAGTACTACGGCCTCGTCGAGGCGATCCCGCCGGTGACCGTTCTCGGCCCAGCCGATCACAAGCGCGGGATCGACGGCGACCTCGAGATCCTCACGAGTGCGGGGATCGCATGCAATGGCGTCGAGATCCGCATCGTCGACGAGGACGGACGTGACGTGCCGGCGGGCGAGATCGGCGAGGTGATCACGAGGGGCGACCACGTCATGCGCGGCTACTACGGGCAGGCCGGGCATGACTCCACGGTCACGAAGGCCGTGCGCGACGGCTGGCTGCATACGGGGGATCTCGGCCGGCTCGACGAGGACGAGCGGCTCTTCCTCGTCGACCGCAAGGGCGACATGATCATCTCGGGCGGTTACAACATCTATCCGCGCGAGATCGAGGACGTCATCGCCGAGGTGCCGGGCGTGCATGAGGTGGCCGTGATCGGGGTGACCGACGCCGACTGGGGCCAGCACGTGACAGCGCTCTTCACCGTGGCCCCGGGGGCGAGTGTCTCGGTCGATGATGTCATCGAGCACTGCAGGTCGCGCATGGCGTCATACAAGAAGCCGAAGGACGTACGCATTGTGGAGTCGTTCCCGCTGAACTCGACGGGGAAGATCGCCAAGAAGGTGCTGCGCGAGGAACTCAATGCGGAGGTGTCGTCATGACCGAGGTTCCGGGTGAATTCCCCTACAGCAGGGGCATCAGCGCCGATCCGGGCGTGTGGACCATGGGCCAGTACGCGGGGTTCGGGACGGCGCGGGAGACCAACGTGCGGTTCAAGTCGCTCATCGAGCAGGGGCTCACCGGATTCAGTGTCGCCCTCGACCTGCCGACGCAGATGGGACTGGACTCCGATAATGCACTGTCGCGCGGTGAGGTAGGCAAGGTGGGGGTCGCGATCGACAGCCTCGCCGACATTGAAATCCTCATGGACGGGATCGCGCTCGAGCGCATCAGCCAGGTCCGCACGACGGCGAACTCGATCAGCTACATCTGGGTGGCGATGTTCCAGGCGCTCGCTGCCAAGCGGGGCGTGAATCCCAATGAGTTCGGCATATTCGTCCAGAACGACGTCCTGAAGGAGTACATCGCCCGGGGCACCCAGATCTTCCCCCCTGCGACGGGGCTGAAGCTATCGGTCGACGTGATGGAGCACATCGCGCGCGACATCCCGAAGTGGGTCTCGCTCGCCATGAGCGGCTACCACATACGCGAATCAGGCTCCAATGCGATTCAGGAGATCGCCTTCACGTTCGCCAATGCTCGCGCGTATCTCGACGAGTGCGTACGTCGCGGCATCAGCATCGATTCGGTGGCTCCGACCCTGTTCACGTTCCTGTCGAGCAACATGGACTTCATGCCCGAGATCGCGAAGTTCCGGGCAGCGCGCCGAGTGTGGGCGAAGCTCATGCGCGATACCTACGGTGCGAAGGATCCTCGCTCGGAGCAGCTGCGGATCTTCGTCTTCACCGCCGGGTCGTCGCTCACGGCCCAGCAGCCGCTCAACAACGTCGTGCGCACGTCGATCGAGGCGATGGCCGCGGCGCTAGGCGGCGTCCAGACGATGCATGTCTGCGCGTACGACGAGGCGCTCGGCGTGCCGACCGAGACCGCGGCAACGCTCGCGCTTCGCACGCAGCAGATCGTCGCGTTCGAGACTGGGGTGACGACGATGGTCGACCCGCTCGGCGGCAGCTATGTCCTCGAGGCGCTCACCGATGACATCGAGCATCAGGTTCTCGATGAGATGGCCGCAATCGAGCGCCGCGGCGGGGCACTCGCATGCATCGAGTCCGGCTACTTCCAGTCAGCCCTCGGCGACAGCGCGTACGAGTACGCCAAGTCGGTCGACAGCGGGGAGCGCCCGGTGATCGGCGTGAACCGGTTCACGTCGCCCGCAGCGCCCTTCGAGGTATTCGCCCTCGACCCGGCGAGCGAGGCCGAGCAGGTCGCGAACCTGCAGGGGGTCCGGGCCTCGCGCGACGACGCGGCGGTGCGAGCGGCCCTCGCTGACCTTGACGCTGCTGCGCGCGCCGACGAGAACGTGGTGCCGGCATGCGTGACGGCAGTGTCGGCGTATGCGACCGTCGGGGAGATGGTCGACGTGCTGCGCGGCGTCTACGGCCGCTGGCAGCCGACGAACATGTTCTGACCGACCGGCGGGCCGTTCTGCGCAGGGCCGGCGGTCGTTGTGCCTCCTGCGTTGTGTCTCCTACGCTGAGTCGCGCTCGCATGCCGCCATGACGGCGGCAGCGACCGCTGGCGCGACTGACGGGTCAAACACGCTTGGAATGATGTACGCGGCCGAACGGGCCTCGTCAGTGACGGCGTCGGCGATTGCGCGCGCGGCCGACATGAGCAGGTCGTCCGTGATGCGGTAGGCGCCCGCATCGAGCAGCCCGCGGAAGATGCCCGGGAAGGCGAGAACGTTGTTGATCTGGTTCGGGTAGTCGCTTCGGCCCGTCGCGACGACGGCCGCGACCGTGGCGGCCGCGACGGGGTTGATCTCGGGCTCTGGGTTGGCGAGCGCGAACACGATCGGCTGGGATGCCATGCCGGAGATGTCGCCGACAGTGATCATGTTCGGCTGTGACAGGCCGATGAAGACATCGGCGCCGACCATCGCCTCCGGGAGGCTCCCCGAGTGAAGACGCGGGTTGGTGCGGGCCGACAGGATCGTGCGGTCGGCATCGAGGTTCGGACGCCCCTCGTAGATGGCGCCCTTCGAGTCGAAGAGGATGATGTCGGTCGCACCGGCATTGAGGAGCAGGTGGGCAACCGCAGCACCGGCTGCGCCGGCCCCGGTCATGACGATGCGGAGATCGGTGATTTCCTTGCCGACAAGACGAGTGGCGTTGTAGAGCGCGGCGAGGACGACCACGGCGGTGCCATGTTGATCGTCGTGGAAGACGGGGATCTTCAGCTTCTCGCGCAGGCGCCGCTCGACCTCGAAGCAGCGCGGGGCCGCGATGTCCTCGAGGTTGATGCCGCCGAAACCGGGAGCGATGAGCTCGACAGTGCGCACGATCTCATCGACGTCCTTCGTATCGAGGGCGATGGGCCAGGCATCGACGTCGGCGAATCGCTTGAACAGCGCGGCCTTTCCCTCCATGACCGGCATCGCGGCCTCCGGCCCGATATCGCCGAGGCCGAGGACCGCGGTGCCGTCGGTGACGACGGCGACCGAGTTGCGCTTGATGGTGAGGTTGCGGGCGGACTCGGGGTTCTCGTAGATCGCCATGCAGATGCGTGCGACGCCTGGGGTGTAGGCCCGGGCGAGGTCGGCGCGGTTGCGGAGTGGAACCTTGGAGGCGATCTCGAGCTTGCCCCCGAGGTGAATGAGGAAGGTGGCGTCGTTCACCTGATCGACCGTGCAGCCGTTGATCGCCTCGAGGGCCTCCCTGACGGCGGAACCGTTATCGGGGTCGCCGGTCGTGCAGGTGAGATCGATCGTGACGCTGTCATGCCCGGGGTCGACGACGTCCAGGCCGGTGATGACGGCCCCAGTGCCGCTGACGGCGCTCACGATCGATCCGGAAGCATGCACCTCCGGGGTGGCACGCAGGCGGACGGTGATCGTGTATCCGGAGGGGCTCATGCTCGTCATCCTATCCATCGTTATTGCGTTAATTTGGCGGCCGACGACAATACGCATTGCCGTTGGCCGAGGATCACCGGCTTGCGACGTCCTCCACGAACTGCATCGCCGGCCGGGCAAGGCGGTCGTGGAGGGCGAAAAAGGTCTCGGTCGCCTTGTCGCCCGCCCACGACTTTGGGAGGTACTCGCGCGGCAGGCCGGGATCGATGTAGGGCAGTGGCCGCCATGAGGTGAGCGCACGGGTGTAGTCGGCAAAGGCCCGGACCGGATCAGGCGCTACGCGCGTGCGGGCCCACGAAGCGGCGAGCGGGGCGTACTCCGCGGTGAACTCCTCATAGGCGGCGCCGATCTCCCGGAGGTCCCACCATTGGCCCACTGCCTCCTGCGTGGCCCGGAACGCCGAATGCTCGGCGATGAACAGGTCGACGTAGGCCCGGATATCGAGGAGCTCGACGACGTACCTGACATCGGACTCGAGCTGCCGGGGGGCGATCCACAGCCCGCCACCGACCTGGGCGAAGCCGACGCGCGCGAGTCTGGACCTGAGCCGGTATCGCACGTCGCGGGCACTCTCCGGGATCGAGAAGGCGGCGAGCACCCAGCCGCGGTTCGGCGGCGGGAAGCGCCGCTCGAGGACCCGTGAGTCACCGATGTCGAACGTCCGCCGGGCCGATTCACCGAGCGCGTATCCGGCCACGCCGTCACGTCGCTCGCCGGTGAGGACCCCGCGCCGCTTGAACCGCGACAGCGCACTGCGGACCGACGGGTCGTCGATGCCCACCTCGCCGAGGAGGACCAGGAGCGCGGAGACGGAGAACCATCCACCGATCGAGCGGCTGTATGCGCCGTAGGTGGTGATGATGAGCGAATGCGGCCGGGCTGTGCGCGCTGAGGGCTCGTCAGCCTCTCGGGTCCTCGCAGCCATGA
>WLOY01000122.1 GCA_009699015.1 Actinomycetota bacterium
GCGGCGCTGGTTACGGCGATGGCCCTCACGGCCGTGCGCTACAGCAACCTCCATGTTGCCGTGCTGGCGGTCGCGACGACCGTTCTGGTCGCCCTCCTCGTGGTCGACCTCGATTGGGAGGGTCTCCCGGGCAGGGTGCTCGGGGGTATGTCGCGGTATGCGGACTCCTCGTTCTCGCTCTACGCGGTGCACCTGCCGATCATCGCGCTCATCGCCGCTGTCCTGGTGCCCGATGCCGCCCAGCGTTGGGAGCCTTCACCCGGTCACTGGGCTGCGGTGGTGGGCCTGGTCGCCGTGATGCTTGTCGTCGGCTGGGCCTTCGCCAGGGTCACCGAGGCCAGGACCGACCGAGTGCGCCGCACCCTCGAACAGCGGCTGCCCATCGGCGCTGGTGAGGGAACCGGCTTCGGTTCCCTCAGAGTTCGCCGGCGCGATCGGCATCCTCTGACAGCGAGCGCCCGTGACGCCGAAGAAGTGCCCTCCTGACCTCGTGGCGATGCTCCACAAGGCCGAGGACGAGCAGTGCCAGCAGGGCCGCGAGCGACACCGCGGTGCCGATCCGCAGCCAGCGCCAGGGGCGGTAGTCGATCGTCATGCTCTCTCCGCCGAGTCGGAACGCAACCGACCCGGCAAGGGTCGGCTGGCCACTGCCGTCCGCAGCTCGCCACCCGGCCGACCACTCCTCCGGGATCACCGTCCAGCCGGGGGTCCCGGCTGACACCTCCCACGCAGTCTCGCTCAGTCGTCGCAATCCTCCGGCCCGTGACGACGGCTGGTTGCCGTCGTCACCGCCGTCGGTGACGAGCGCTTCGGTGCCGAGTTCGTCGGCCGAGGCCATCCGCGTGGCCCGCTCGAGGTCCGGAACAGAGCGTTGCGCCACCACTCGGCCAGTCCCGGTGGGGATGACCTGGTAGAGGTCGACGCTGTCGCTGCTCAGGACCAGTCGGAGGTCGCGCTGCCGACCGACCCATTGGTAGCCGTCCCATGCGCGGTCCTTGGCGAGGACGATGTAGCGCACCCCGAGGGGCGCGACCAGCCGGCCGAACGCGGTGCCCCCACCGCCCGAGGCGATGATCCTGTCCAAGTAGGCATTGCGCAAGGACACCGAGTTGGTGCGCACCGCGGCAAGCTCGACCGAGTCGCTTGCCAGGACCGGGCGCCGGAAGAACGCGCCCGCGGGTGTCGCAACGCTGCGTCCATCAGTGAACGCGAACGGCTGGTACCCGTGCCACGGCAGGAAGAGCGCGAGCTCATCGCCGGTGCCCATGCGCTGGTCGGTCTCGTACCAGCCGGCCGGATACGAGCTGGCCTGGACAGTGCCGCCCAGGCCCCAGAACAAGGCTGGCGCCGAAGCCAGCGCCAGCGCCCCAACGGTGAGGCCGGCCGCAGCGCCGGCTCCGATGTCCGAACGCGAGATGGCGCCCTCAACACGATGGCGGGTCGTGTTCCGCAGCCGGTGCACCAGATCCGGGACGACCAGCGAGACCCACTCGGCCGCCGCGCCCATGCCGACGGCGAATCCGAGCATGGTGAGCGCCAGCCACTTCTGCTGCTCGCGCATGGCCTCGAAGAATGGAAGGGCGTCGAACAGGCCCCGGTAGAGCAACTCGAACGGTCCCGAGACGCCGCTCGCGAGGACGAGGCCGAGGGCCGAGACCATCGCAAGGGGGCGGCCCAGCTCCGGTGCTCGACCCCAAAGGCGGACGAGGCCGAGGAAGGCGAGGCCGACAGTCGCAATCAGGGCGGGAATGGCGACGGCGGCGGGGAGGCTGGTTGCTGCCCGGTCAGGGAAATCCCGCCAGAAGCCGCCCAAGCCGAGCAGCGTCGTGATGAGTCCGCCTGGGCCGGGCACGGTCGCGTATGCCGTGAGGTCGGCGTCCGTGACCTCGATCGTGCGTACTCCGGCCAGGTAGACGACCACGGCGTAGAAATACACGAGCATCCCCGACAGGCCGATCTGGATTGTCCTGACGAGGTCGCGCGGACTCGGTTTCGGCAGAAGGGCGACAGAGGCTAGGAGGACACCTCCGATCCAGAACATGTGGGGGCTCACAGCCATTGCCAGCGCGAACCAGCCGGCGGGACGCACGGCAATCCAGCGAAGGCCGAGCCGCGCATTAACGGCGGAGCGGAGCAGCCAAGGCAGTAGTGCGATGCCCAGCAGGAGTGTCACGTGCCCGGCACGCACCCGGTCGACGACGAAGGGATTGCACACCATGAACAATGCGGCCGCATTGCGCCGGATGCGACCGCCACCGGCGAGCATTGAGGCACCTGCGGCCGCCAGTGGGAAGTACGCCAGCACGACGATCCATGCCGTCGCCGCCGACCCGACCACGGCCCTCACGGACTCGATACCGATGCGGAACGGCATCGCATCGATTGACCCGGCGGATAGGCCGTAGACACCTGCGTTCAGCGTCTGATTCGGGCCGCTGACCCAGTCGAGCAGGAGCAGGTAGCCGCCATGGGCCCACGGCCCCACCACGAGGATGCCGACGACGAGCCCGAGCACTCCGGATTCGAGCGTGTACCGCGCTTGCGGTCGCAGCCCCGGTGGGCGGATCACTCAGCGCCCGCACGCGTGCGGGTCACGATGGCAGGGCACCCCGACTCGATCGACGGAATCCTCACGGCAGTCCCGACCCCTTCACGGCAGCGGCACCGACCAATCCTCGGGCACGATGGGGACAGGATCTGGCTCCGGGATGACCGGGCGCGGTGAAAGCCGGACCCCGTCCGGCTCGACGACGTCCTCCTGCCCGACTTGGGCGACGTCTCCACCCGATGGCGGGGCCGGCGGCGCAAGCGCCGGGGAGATCACGCCGAGCACGAGCAGAGCAGCGCCGACACCGGCGGCGGCGAAAATGGCTGCTCGGAGCGCTCTCGGGCCGGGCAGGCGATCCCAGGTCCACCGGTACATAGCCGCGTCTGCCTCCCCCGAGTCGCCTTCATCGCCCGGTTTGCCCGGGTGCCGATGCACGCGAGCCATCATTGTCCATGGACGGGCTTGATCTGGGATCTTGCACGGCCCCGTCGCGCCCTGGGCGTCAGTGGCGTGCGACGTGGCCGCGGTGCATCGAGGCGACCACGGATGCGACAACCGGCGCGATCGTGTCGGTCCCGACCTGGTCCAGCCCAGAGGTGTCGACGGTCAGCGATGCCGTGCGGGCCGGGCCTTGGTGCAGCAACTCGCGGAATCGGGCCTGCTGCGCCGCCTGCTCATGGGCCGGTCGCTCAGGCTTGCGGGCGTGGATGAGGCCATCTGGCGCGTCCGGCAGGATCAGGATGTCTGGGCGTGGCATGAGGAACTCGACGAGCCTTGGGGCCGAGGAGTTCGGCGAGGGTGACTCCCGCAGGTCGTAGACGTAGCGGTCGCAGATCACGACGCGGCCACGACGCATCGCCGGCCGGATATCACGCCACCAGCGATACCCGTACTCGGCGGCGTAATACCACGCCGCGAACCGGCGGATCAGCGCGTGGCCGGTGGCAGCGTCCGGCGGCGGGGCGGTCGCCTTCCGCGACATTCCCTCGGCCGGGCCTGCCTCCGCGACTGTTGCAACGCCCAGGAGGCGGCGAGCCAGGGCAACACCGGGCAGATTGCCCCGCGCCATCCCCATGTAGACGTTCGTGGTCTCGATGCCCAGTGCCGAAAGTCGCGCGTCGAGCTGACGGCCAACGGTCGACTTGCCCGAGCCATCGGTGCCGACCAGGACTACAAGCGAGCCGTGCGTGCGCAGTCCGAGCACCCCGGCCGTGCCTCGGGCAGGCAGGATCGTGCGTCGGCTCCGCCAGGTCGCCGCGATCGACCGGGGTCGCAGGCTGGCCTTGGCAAGCGCGATCCGGGCGTGGCGAATGAGGTCGGGAGGGGCGGGCGTACCACCCAGCGTCGCGTCGATGTCATCGGCGACCCGACGGCCCAACTGGGCACGAATCCGGTCGATGAACTCGGCACGCTCGAGGTCCCCGGAGCGGTTCCACTCGGCTCGTGCCTGAGCAAGGCGCGGGCCCTGGACCGTGCGCCCGCGCATCAGGGGGCGCACGAACCGGTCGGCTGCGCCCGCGACCCCCTGCAGGTGCCGGCCGCCAGCGGGCGACGATGCGCCGCTGGTCTGGACCTGCGAAGCTGGAACCAGGAGGACGGGTCCGACCATCAGGTCGCCGGTGGTCAGGTCTACGACCGCTAGTCCGTCACTTGTTTCGACGGCGTAGGACTGGTGGCGCAGCCGACCGGGAGCGTCGGCCCGCTGGACGGTTGCGGCGCCTAGGCCCTCCAGGACGGCGTGGAGGGCGGCGTGGCCGGCCGCGTTGCACCAGATGTCGAGATCCGTGGCGGGCGGGGCATCGATCCAGGCTTCCGGGGCGTCATCAGCTCCCTGCCAGGCTGCCTTGCTGTCGGTATCGCGTGCGATTGCTTCGACCGCGGCCGCGAGCGCGGCGAGGACTGCCCGACGGCTGGGCGCGGCCGGGCGCGCATAGACGGGCTCGTGGGCTGTCGTCGTCATGTGAACATCCGTGCCGACTGCGCTCCGCGGGACACGCCGATTTCTGGCGCGGGGTGCTCGTCGATGGCGGCCCGCTGGTACACCGCTGACGTGGCATCGGCGCATTTGTCCCAGGTCAGGCGCTGCACGGCGTGATGGCCAGCAGTCGAGAACCGCTTCCAGGCCACATCGTCGGTCAGTAGGGTGACGACGGCCCGGGCCAGCCGATCGATGTCGCCCGGGGGCACGGCAATGCCGTCCACGTCGGGACGCATGACAGACCGCACGCAGGCCACCGGGGTGGAGACAACGGGCAGCCCCACGGCCATGGCCTCGGCCACGGCCATGGCCGGCGGCGAGGTCGTGTAGTCCGCAAGGAAGGGCCAGGTGCCTACCTGCGCGGCAGCGAGCTCACCGAGGAGATCGGGGACCGGCTCCGTCACGACTTCGATGAACGCGCTCACCCGGGAACGGTCGACGTGGGCAAGAAGGTCGGGCAGCTCAGGCCTGGGGATGAGCAGCAGCCGCAGCCGCGCGTCAGGCACCCGGTCACGGACGGCGGGGAAGGCATCGACGAGGGTTCGGATCCCTCGCACCGACTCGGCTCGCCCCGCGAAGACGACCGTCGGGCACGAGCCGTCGGCTGGCGTGCGACGTGCCCGGCGCCCATCGGCGGGTGCACCCGAGGGCAGGACCTCCACAGGCGCGCCGCAGCCCGCGAGCCGCTCGATGACGCGGGGGTCAGGGGAGAGGATCCCCAGGGGCTTCAAGGAGCGGATGGCAGATCGGATGAGCGACGGGGGCGTGGCGGCCGTTATTGCGACCCTCGCTGGCAGGACATTGCTGGCTCGGAGCGCCTTCCAGCCCGCGTGCTTCCAGGCGGCCTGGCCCGGCAGGCCCGGCCAGGCATAGATCGTCAGCGCCAGCGGGTAGCGGCCCAGCCCGGAGCGCTTGGCAAGGATCGGCCCGAGGATGCCGGCGTGCAGGTGAACGATGTCGGGCTGCAGCTCGTCCAGGATCGCGTGCAGGCGGCCGGCTCCGCTCATCGGGAACGACTCGATCCGGCCTCCGAGTTCGTGGACTCGGGCGAAGGCCTCGCCTCCGTCGTGGGCGCGCGTGGTGATGAGGTAGTGCTCCCCCGGGACGCGAGTGGCGGTCTCGGTGAGCGTGCGGCCAATTGCCTCGCGGGCCGAGTACTCGCTGATGAGGTGGGCGATACGTGGGCGGTCGGTGGTCATGCGTGCGCCCCGGGCAGTACGGCAAGGCGCCCGCTGCGAGCATCGCGCATGCCTGCGTAGATGCCTGCGGCCTCGAAGGACTTCAGGGTGACCATGCCGGTCGTCAGGATCGGGTGACGGAGCAGTTCGCTCTTCCTATCGAGCAGGCCACTGCGGCGGATCCGCCGCGCGCCGTTGTCGTGCGCATCGAGGTAGGCGGCAATCCACTGCCCGTAGTAGCGCTTCTTTCCGAATGTTCCGCGCAGCCGCAGCCTGCCCTCGTCGTGCCAGATGTGGGCCCCGACCCGACCGACCTTCACCCCGATCGCCCGAATGCGATCGTCGAGGTCCCAGTCTTCTGCGGCCGTGAGGTTCACGTTCCAGCCGCCGATGGACTCGAATGCCTCGCGCCGGAAGGCGCGCGCCGCCTCGACGGATTCGTTGCCGATGTACAGCGACTTCTCCAGAGCCCGGCACTTCGTCCAGAATCCGTCTCCGAAGGACCGCTCGGGGATGATCAAGGCTCCGAGTTCGGGGCGGGAATCCAGGGTGGAGGCGATCTGTGAGGCAAGGGCCGGTTCCATCACCATGTCGGAGTCGATGAAGACAACGATCTGGCCACGGCTTCGCGCCGCCCCCTGGTTGCGCTGGGCGCAGCGCTCCGGGCCGGCGATGATGACGAGGTCGGCGCCCGCGGCCCGGGCCCGGGCTGCGGTGTCGTCCTTCGAACTGTTGTCGACGACGACGATCTCGATGTCGGGGTGGGTCTGGCTGCGCAGCGATCGAACGCAGGCGGTAACGGTGCGAGCCGAGTTGAACGTCGGCACGATGAAGCTGACGGTGGTCATCTGAAGGTCTCCTTGTCTGCGGGTCCGGAGTCGAGTGCGGGCAGTTTGACGTCAATGGGCTGCCACGACAGCACGGCGCCATGTGGCATCGGCCGGGGTCCCGATCGCCCGATCGGTCCGACCCAGGAAGGCCAGGACGGCATCCTCCATCTCGCAGGCGACCTCGTCCCAGGAGTGCGCTCCGCCGTATGGGATGGGGGCTCGCGGGTGCGCCTGCAGGCTGGGCAGGCTCGCGACCAGAAATGCGGCCAAGGCAGCCGGCTCGGGCGGGCACAACTGGCCGTCGGCTGCGATCGTCGAGTCCTTCAGGCCTGGGGCGTTGTAGGCGATGGTCGATGTGCCCAGCGCGGCCGCCTCGCTGACCACCAGGCCCCAGCCCTCGCGGGCGCTCGTTGCGACGTGGACATGCGCACGTGCCAGGCGGGAGGCCTTCTCCTCCTCGCTGACGCGCCCGAGGATCTCGACCCCCTCGGGAGCACTGGAACGCAGGTCCTCGAGCATCGGTCCCCCGCCCATGAACCAGACCTGCAGGTCCGGGATCTGAAGACGCGCGAGGCGTGCGGCCTCGACCATGTCCTGCGGTCGCTTGTATGGCACGAGTCGGCCCACCCAGACCACAGTCGGCCGGGCCTCCTTGCCGACCTTCGGGACGTCGACCGGCTCGAAGCCCTCCGGGAGGATCACGGTGTTCGTGACCCCGAACCGTGCGACCGCGTCGGCCGTGGACTGCGACACCACCAGCACCGTGCGATCCCGGTAGGAGCGGATCCAACGCGGCTCCAGCAGGTACCGGCCGACGAGCGCAACCGGCAGGGGTGCGTTGAAGCGCCAGCACTCCTCTGCCGTCTGGTGGAAGAAGGCGATGACCGGGGTATCGGTGATCCACCGGTGCGCCGTGAACGGGACGGTATTGACCATGTCGATGACCAGGTCGAACTGACCCTGGCCGCTTGCGCGATACCAGCGGCGGGCGGCCCGGTAGACCGAGAGCCTCCCGCCCCGCCGGACAACCCGGTAGCCATCGACCACCTCCTCGCCCGGCCGACTTGGCACCGAGGCAGCGAACAGGGTCACCTGATGCCCCGCCGCCACCCATCGCCGGGCGACGTGCTCGGTGTAGACCTCGGCGCCGCCGGCATCTGGGTGAGCTAGGTCTCGCCAGGTCAGGAAGAGGATGCGCATTGGGTCTCCTTTGCAGGTCGGGTCGTGAGAACGTGGACGGATCAGGCGGCGATGGCGTGGTCGGCTCGCGCCGCAGAAGTCGGCGCACCCGCTGGCCGCTGGACGTAGGTATCGGTGTAGTGCCGGCGGGCCAGCACCGACAGGGCGTCGGTCAGGGTGCGCAAGATGGCCTTGGAGGTCACCGTGGAGCTGGAAACCCGCTCCTCGAGGCGAACGGGCTGGGCCCGCAGGTCGCGATAGCCCGCCGTGACCGCCGCGACGAACAGTTCGAGGTCGAAGGCGAAGCGCGTCTCGCGCATCCGTGGCAGCAGCTCTGCCATGACGTCCCGCCGGACCAGCTTGCAGCCGGTCTGCGTGTCGTTGACACCGAGGGAGAACAGCGTCCCAACGATGGACGAGAACCCGAATGACACGAGCTTGCGCAGAAGCGACGAAGCGGACTGCGAGTCATGGTGCTTCTTATTCGCGAAGACGATGTCGTAGCCGCCCCGACGCGCCACCCGCAGGTAGGCAGCTAGGTGGGCAGGATCAATGTCGCCGTCGGAGTCGACGAACCCGAGCCAGGAGCCGCGGGCCCGGGCGAATCCGGCGTGCAGCGCCCCGCCCTTGCCACGGTTCGCCGGAAGGACCACGACGTGCACCTCCGGCGGGGATCCGTCGAGGGTGCGCTCGCTGCCATCGGTCGAGCCATCCGAGACCGCGATGATCTCGAACCCGACGCCCGCGGCCGTCAGCACCTCGTGGGCCCGACGCACGGTGGGCGCGAGTGCACCGCCGGGGTTGTAGAAGGGCATGATGACTGAGAGCTCGACCTCGGTGTGGGCTGGCGACCAGAGCCGGTCAGCCTCGTCCCACACCACGTGCTCGGGGGCCGAGTCCAGGCCGCGTTCGCGCAGGAGCACCCGGCCGGCGATCATCGCGGGCAGGAGTACGAGCAGCCGGAAGGGCAAGATCACCAGGGAGAGCGCAGACCGCAGCGAGGTCCTCTGGGCGGCGGTCGCGAAGTTCAGGTTCGTCATGGCTTGAACGATGGACTGCGGAGTTTGCGCGGAGTTCAAGCCGCGCGCACATCGCGTGCTCGGATGTCGGCTACGAGCGCCACGGCGCCCAGCAGCACCGTGATGCCCATGGCCAACGCCGATCCGCGCGCGATCTCCATGGCGCTGTCGTGCCAGGCAGAGATCACGACCAGTTGGATGAACGCCCCGACCCAGGGCAGCAGGCTCATCGTCGACCCGACGGCCAGCAGGGCGAAGGTGCACACGCTCGCCAGCGAGCTGGCACCGGCGATGAGGGCCAGCGCGCGGACGAGGCCTGACTGCGTTGCGAAGGCGTCGCCGTAAAGCAGCCCTAGGACCAGCGATGGCGCGGCCGCGACCACGATCGAGGCGAGCATGGCGAGTCCGCCAACGACCATCGCCGTCCGGCGCAACTCGGCGACGCGTCCCTGCCCTCGGCCTGCGGACACCATCCGTGGATAGGCTGCTGCGAGGGCCGCTGCAGGCAGGGCGAGCATCGTCTTTCCGATGGTGGCAGCGGCGACGTACGCACCGGAGTCGCTGCCGTTCAGGAAGTGCCGGGCCAGGAACAGGTCGATCGTGGTGAACAGGAACAGTCCTCCGATTGCCAGGCCGCTCCACCCCACATCGCCGGCGCGCATCCAGGGCAGGGCCGCAGCTTCGCGGGAATCCCGCCTGCCGACAGACCGCACGGCCCAGGCCGCATAGGCAAGGGCGAGCACTTCGCCGATGAGCGTCGCGAGGACGGCACCGGTCGTCCCGAGGGAGGGGACCGTCGCGAATGCGACGAGCAGCCGCACCGCCGTGCTGATCACGAAGGTCGCGGCAACGGCGCGGACACCCCCGGTGGGGTCGAGCCCCAAAAGGCGCCCGCGTGACACGGCAAGCGCCAGGGAGACACCCGCGAACGGGCCAAGCAGCAACGCATCGGTCATTGAGGGTAGGTGAAAGGCATAGGCCGGGAGGGGCGCGATGGCCGTGACCACGACGCCGGCAGCGATGCTCACGCCGGCGAGGGTGCGTAGCGATGCCTGATTGAGGGGCCTGCTCGCTCGATGGGCAGCGGCCCCCTTGCTGGCCGCGACCTGGAGCGCGCCGAGCGGGACCGCGAGCAGCACCATGACCGAGAGCACCGTCCCAAGCGCGCCGTACTCGTCCGGGCTGAGGGTCCGCCCGAGGGCGGCATGGAGTGCAAGGTTGCCCACGTTCTGGAGCACGACGGCGATGAGCAGGGGCGCCGCGAGCGTGCGAAGAAGCCCTGTCCGAGCAGCTGACGGGCCGGGTGGCCTGGGTGCCGTGGTGGCCCCCGATGGCCGGTTCGCAGCATCGATCGTTGCCATCGCCCAAGATCACCGCCTCAACCTTGCGTGACGCTCAAGCGCCAGGCACGTCTGCCTCAAGAAGTTCAGTGATGGTCCCCGAGGGTCAATCTTTCCCACCTTGTTCATGGGCTCGGAGCAGGAACTGCCCAGTCACCGCCCGGGGAGACAGCCCGCCTGCAGGGCTGAGGCTCTCACCGGTCGGCCTTCATTTGCGCAGGCGATTCCTGTCGGCAGGTCAAGGCACCGTCCAGGACCCGTGAGGCCTACTCCCGTCGCGCGAGTCCCCGCCCTGATGCCGCCGGTCCAGGGTGATGACCGCTTCCACTCCCCGAGTGGGTTGAGGCGCGCCATGGCCAGGCGGATCGCCTACCGTGGCGGGGACACGCGTTCTCGCAACTGAAGTGGTTTCGCGGCTGGACGGGTATCGCTTCGCGACCGATTCTCGCGACCGCAATCGCATATGGGGATTCAGCGAAACTCCGACTGGATTCTGCACGGGTCTTGCTCACCGTGATTTCGCGGTGCCCCCAGCGACATCGTTACCCGATTGTTCCCAGGTCGCTGCTTGCAAGGTCAAAGGGCGTGAGGTTGCGGTGTCGGGTAGAGCCGGCCCCGCCCGGTAGCCAGGACGCGGACCCGGTCGCCGGCGATTGACGGGACCAAGCCGGGTATCCGAACATCGACATGCTCCCCGGTGTCGAGCGTGACGGTGATGACC
>WLOY01000123.1 GCA_009699015.1 Actinomycetota bacterium
CACGGCCCGCGAACCCGTTCCACCTCACGACCCGCAGCAAGGAACCGCTTCAGACACCCGCACCAGAGAGGCCATCACGTGAGCGCACGAGTCACCGAACTGCCCGACGGCCCCGCCGACGAGCTGGGCCTGACCCCTCGGCAGCGCGCCATCCTCGAGGTGATCCGCGACACCGTCGCGACCCGCGGCTACCCGCCGAGCGTCCGCGAGATCGGCGATGGCGTCGGCCTGACGTCACCGAGTTCGGTGTCGCACCAGCTCACGACGCTCGTCAAGCTCGGCTTCCTGCGCCGCGACCCGAACCGTCCGCGCGCGCTCGTCGTGGCAGACCTCTCCGAGGCCGCTCACGCAGCAGCCGGCGGTGCCGAGCTTCGGGTCGTCGAAACACCCGACGACGCGGTCGCCAGGCCAGCGGCCGCCTACGTCCCGCTTGTCGGCCGAATCGCGGCGGGAGGCCCGATCCTCGCTGAGCAGGAGATCGAGGCAGTCTTCCCTCTCCCGCGCGAGCTCGTCGGCGACGGAGACCTGTTCTTGCTCAAGGTCGTCGGAGATTCGATGATCGACGCCGCGATCTGCGACGGTGACTGGGTTGTCGTCCGCCAGCAGAGCGATGCCGACAACGGCGATATCGTGGCGGCCCTCATCGGCGACGAAGCCACGGTGAAGACCCTCAAGCGCCGCGACGGCCACGTCTGGCTCATGCCGCACAATCCCGCCTACGCACCGATCCTCGGCGACGAGGCGACGGTCATGGGCAAGGTCGTGAGCGTCCTGCGCCGACTATGACCTGCTGCGGGCCCGGCTCAGGGAATGAGTGACTGCGCTGCCCACAGGTTGATGTCGGCCTCCACCGCGTAGGTGTCGATCTCGGTGAGCTCCTCGTCAGTGAAATGCGCTGCATGCACCGCGGCTGCCGTCTCCTCTAGCTGGCGAACACTGCTCGCGCCGAGCAGTGTCGTCGTGACGCGGGGGTCGCGCAGTGTCCACGACACGGCCATCTGGGCCAGCGTCTGCCCACGTCGTGCGGCGATCGACGCAAGCGCACGCACTCGCTCGATGTTCTCGTCGGCCAGGTGTGCGTCGAACAGGGTCTTGCCTGCGGCCGCGCGGGAATCATCGGGCACGCCATCGAGATAGCGATCCGTGAGCAACCCCTGGGCGAGCGGGCTGAAGGTGATGCAGCCGGCCCCCACCTCCTCGAGGGCGTCGAGCAGCCCCGATTCGATCCAGCGATTGAACATCGAGTACGAGGGCTGGTGGATGAGCAGCGGCGTGCCCATCTCCCGGAGGATCCGCGCGGCCTCCAGGGTACGACTCGGCGAGTAGGACGAAATACCCGCGTACAGCGCCTTGCCCTGCTGAACGGCGGTGTGCAGGGCGCTCATCGACTCCTCGATCGGCGTGTCGGGGTCGGGCCGGTGGTGGTAGAAGATGTCGACGTATTCGAGCCCCAGCCGGTCAAGGGTCTGGTCCAGGCTCGCGAGCAGGTACTTGCGCGAGCCGAGGTCGCCGTACGGGCCGGGCCACATGTCCCAGCCGGCCTTGCTTGAGATCACGAGTTCGTCGCGGAGACCGGCGAAGTCCTTCCGCAGGATGCGTCCGACGTTGGTCTCCGCCGAACCCGCGGGCGGACCGTAGTTGTTCGCGAGGTCGAAGTGGGTGATGCCGAGGTCGAATGCCCGGCGCATGATCGCCCGCTGCGACTCCAGCGACTTGTCATCACCGAAGTTGTGCCAGAACCCCAGCGACACCATCGGCAATCGGAGCCCGCTTCGCCCGGTTCGGCGGTAGGGCATCCGGCCGTCGTAGCGTGCGGGATCAGGGACGTACGTGGCGTTCGACATCCGCCAATCCTTCCATGCGAGCCCTCAAGCCGCTCGACGGATCAGTCGGACGAGTCGAGCTCATCGCGCAGGCGGGTCAACGATGTCAGAACAGTGGCCCGGTCGGTCGTGTACCAGAACGGCGGAAGGCTGGCGCGCAGCGCTCGGCCGTAGCCGGCGGTCGCGAGCCTCGAGTCAAGGACCGACACCACGCCCCGATCGCCGGTGCCGCGGATGAGTCGCCCCGCCCCCTGGGCGAGCAGCAGCCCGGCCTTCGGGACGGAGATAGACCGGAAGCCCGAGCCGCCGGCCTCGTCGACGGCCCGCTGCCTGGCGCTCAGTAGCGGATCATCTGGACGCGGGAATGGGATGCGGTCGATGACGACCTGAATGCAGGACTCCCCGGGCACGTCGACGCCCTGCCACAGCGACACGGTCCCTAGGAGGGTCGACGGGTGATCGTCGGCGAACCGCTGAACGAGCGAGCCGACTGAGTCGCCCTTCTTCTGGACGAGCAGCGGGAAGCGCCCTGAGTCAAGGCGCACCCGCAGGTACTCGGCCGCACGGTCGACTCCCCGCCAACTGCTGAAGAGCGCAAGGGTCCGCCCGCCTGCCGCCTCGATGAGCTCTGCGAGCTCATCGAGGGCCTCCATCGCGACGCCATCCCGGCCGGGCGCAGGCAGGTCCTTCGCGACGTAGAGGATCCCCTGCCTGGCGTGGTCGAACGGGGATCCCACGTCCATCGTGGTGACCTGCTCGCCCGCAAGGCCCAGGCTCGCCACGAGCGCATCGAAACCGCCCCCGACGGTGAGGGTCGCGCTTGTCATGACGACCGGCGACTTGCTGAACAGGGCCTCACGGAGCAGTCCCGCGACCGAGAGCGGCGCCAGCTTCAGGCTCGGCGACCGGCCCTCCCCCGGGTCGAGCCACACGACGTCGAACTCGTTGCCGGCGAGCAGCGCGCCAGCGGTGTCATGGACCTCCTCGATCGCCCCTCGCGCATGCTGCTTGGCAGCGAGGGAGTCGGGGTCCTTGCTCTCCTTGTCCGCGTTGATCTCGGTGATCGCCTGATGACAGGCGTCGCGGATCACGGTGAGGGCGAGGGTGATGTCGCCGCCAACGGGCTTGAGCTGAGTCGGCCCGGACAGGCTCTCGGCCGTCGCGCGCAGGCAGTCGTCAAAGTCCTCCGCAGCCTGCTGGAGCATCTCGTGGGTGCGCGAGTCGACGTGCTTGCGGCTTCGGCTCAGCGCCTTCTCGATCATCGGCACGTTCAGCTCGCTGGTCACGGCGGCGGTGGCGCGGTCGACAAGCTCGTGACCCTCGTCGATGATGACGGCCGAGTGCTCTGGGAGGACGGGTATGCCCTCTAGGGCGTCGATCGCGAGCATGGCATGGTTCGTGACGACGATGTCGGCCTCCTGGGCCTGGAGTCGCCGCTTCACCGTGAAGCACTCCTCGCCGAACGAACAGCGGCTCTCCCCCACGCACTCGCGACGGCCAACCGAAAGGGATCGCCAGACCCGCGGGTCGATGTCATCCGGGTAGTCGTCGCGGTCGCCTGTTTCGGACTGCTCGGCCCATTCCCGCACCGCCACCACCTGTTCGCCAAGGGCACTTCGCTGGGTGGTGAAGAGGGCGTCGGACTCGTCGTCGGGGATCGAGCCGTGCAGCTTCTGCAGGCAGATGTAGTTGTTGCGCCCCTTGAGCACGGCAAAGGTGACCGGACGAGGCAGCGACGGCCCCAGGGCCCGCGCCATGCGCGGCAGGTCTCGGTCGACGAGCTGCTTTTGGAGGGCGAGCGTGGCGGTCGCGACGATGACCGCCTTGTTCTCGGTCACGGCATGAATCGCGGCCGGAACGAGGTAGCCGAGCGACTTTCCGGTGCCCGTGCCCGCCTGGACGATCACGTGCGTGTCGCTCGTCATGGCGTCGCTCACGGCATTCGCCATCGCATGCTGGCCCTCACGTCGCTCACCGCCGAGCTCCGCGACGACCGCTTCGAGGGCGGTGTCGACTGCTGTCGCCTCCTCAGCCACCGCAGGCCTGCATGAGCTCGCCCGCGAGGGCCTGCGGCACTCGCGCCCGCAGCCGCGTGCCGCCCTCCTCGTGCTCGATCGCGATGACATCGCCTTGGCTGTGGACCCGCGAGAGCAGGTCACCGCGACTGTAGGGAAGGAGGATGTCGATCTGCTCCATCAGGTGCGGCAGGTCCGCCTCGATTGCGAGAAGCAGTTCGTCGATTCCCTCCCCTGTCATGGCGGAGATGACGACGGCATGCGGTTCGCGGCGCAGCAGCGTGGTGACGCGATCCGGGTCGGCGATGTCGCACTTGTTGATGACGACTAGTTCGGGGACGCCCCCGGCGCCGATCTCATTGAGCACCTCGCGCACCGCGGCCATCTGCTCCTCCGGCGCATCATCGCTTCCGTCGACGATGTGGAGGATGAGGTCGGCATCCTTCACCTCCTCGAGGGTCGACCGGAATGCCTCGATGAGCTGGTGAGGGAGGTGTCGGACGAAGCCGACGGTGTCGGCGAGCGTGAATTCGCGGCCGCCCGGGGTCTTCGTCTTTCGGACGGTGGGGTCCAAGGTCGCGAAGAGTGCGTTCTCGACGAGCACGCCCGCGCCGGTCAGCCGATTGAGGAGGCTGGACTTGCCGGCGTTCGTATAGCCGGCGATCGCCACGGCAGGTACCCCGGCCCGGTGCCGGGCAGCGCGCTGGGTGGTGCGCGACTTCTCCATCTCCTTGAGCTCCCGGCGGAGCTTGGACATCTGGGTCCGGATGCGACGGCGGTCGGTCTCGATCTTCGTCTCGCCCGGGCCACGGGTGCCGACGCCGCCGGTCTGACCACCGGCCCGGCCGCCTGCCTGCCTCGACAGCGACTCGCCCCAGCCGCGGAGCCTGGGCAGCAGGTACTGCATCTGCGCCAGGCTCACCTGGGCCTTGCCCTCCCTGCTGCGCGCGTGCTGGGCGAAGATGTCCAGGATCAGCCAGGTGCGGTCGACGACCTTCACCTTGAGGATCTCCTCGAGCTTGCGCAGCTGGCCGGGCGTGAGCTCGCCATCGCAGATGACGGTGTCGGCGCCAGTCGCCACGACGATGTCGCGGAGTTCCTGGGTCTTGCCCGAGCCTAGGTAAGTCGCCGGATCGGGGGTGTCACGGCGCTGGGTCACGCCGTCGAGGACGAGCGAGCCCGCAGTCTCGGCGAGGAGCGCGAGTTCGGCAAGGCTGCGGTCGGCATCGCGCACCGTGCCGCTCGTCCATACTCCGGCGAGCACCACCCGCTCGAGGCGCACCTGCCGGTACTCGACCTCGGTGACGTCCTCGAGTTCGGTGCCGAGGCCGGCAACGCGCCGAAGAGCGTGCCTGTCAGCAAGATCGTGCTCCCCGGAATTGCCGACGATGTCGACATGGGGCCGCACTTCATTGGCGCCCTGTTCGTCCGCGCCGGGATCGTCAGTATTCATGTGGGGTCAAGGGTGCCATGGCAACCATGCTGTTCCCAAACGCCCCTCCACAGGCCGACCCTCTCATCGACTCCGCCCGGGGCGAAGGAAAGGGGCACGGGCCTGAGCCCGTGCCCCTTTCCTTCCTTGCTGAACGTGATCAGCCTGCGGCGATCCAGGCGTCGACCTTGTCCTTGTTCGCGTCGATCCACTTCTGCGCGGCTTCCTCCGGGGTCATGCCGCTCTCGATATCGAGGGCGACCATGTTCTGATCCGCGTTGGTCCAGCTGAAGTTCGTCAGAAGCGAGGCGAACGGCGAGCCGGACTCCATGAGCTTCGTCGTGGCGAGCTTCTGCAACGGGGTCTCGGGGTAGTCCGTGAGTCCGCTTGCCTTCTCCGCATCGGTCCAGTCATTGGCCGGGAAGTTGACCCGGGCCAGCGGAACCTTGGCGAGGAAGTTCTGCGGCTCGTAGAAGTACCCGAGTGCCGGGGTCTTGTTCTCCGCCGCCGCGGAGAACAGCTCGATGAGCGCGGCCTCCGAGCCGGTGCTGATGATCTTGTAGTTCAGGTCGTTCGCGGCGATGAGCTTCTCGCCGATGGTCGTGTAGCCGGGAGGGCCCTCGTACCAGGCGCCCTTGTCGCCCGACTCCGAGTTCTTGAACAGGTCTGCGTACTTGTTCAGGTTGGCGCCGTCGGTGATGTCCGGGTACTCCTCGGCCATCCACGCCGGAACGAACATTCCGATGAGGCCTACGTTGCCGTTCGAGCCGACCTCCTGGATGGCGCCGCGATCGACCCATTCCTGCCAGCGTCCGCCACCCCAGTCCTCGACGATGACATCGACCGAGCCGGCCTCCATCGCGTCGTACGTGACGCCTGCCTCGTCGAGGGTCGTCTGGGTGATGTTGCAGCCCAGTGACTCGGCGACGTTGGTCAGCACCTGCGCCGATGCCGTGTAGCCGACCCATGCGTGCATTGCCACGCCCCAGTCACCGCACTCCGCTGCAGCAGGTGCTGCCTCAGAGGCTGCTGCCGAGGCTGCCGTCGATGCGGCCGGGGCGGCAGCCGAGCTCTCGGTGCTGTTCACGCCCCCGCCGCATGCGGCGACCATGAGCCCTGCGGCCGCGAGCATCGAGACGATACCGAATTGCCGTGTTGCGAGTTTCTTCATCTGCATTCCTCTCGAACGAATCGACCACCCGATGGTGATCCATTTCGACGCCGGTCAACGCTCGGCCCGAAAATCCTCAGCCCCTGCCACGGGGTCATGCCGAACCCTGCTCACGTCGGCGCTCGGCCCCCGCCTGGGCCATGCGATCGAGCACGACGCCGAGGAGCAGGATGGCCAGGCCGGCCGCGAGGCTCTTGCCCTGCAGCTCCGGCTTCGACTGCCCGACGATGACGAGATAGCCGAGGCCACCGGCCCCGACGAAGCCGCCGATGACGACGACCGCCAAGACGAAGATGAGGCCCTGATTCGCGCCGAGCATGAGCGAGCGCTTCGAGGCGGGCAACTGCACTTTCGTGATGATCTGCATCTTCGTCGATCCTGCCGCCGTGGCGGCCTCGACCATGCTCGACGGCACATCACGCACGCCATCGGCCACCACGCGCACGACGATAGGCGCAGCGTAGAAGAACCCGCAGGCGATTGCCGCAAATCGGGTCGGCCCGAAGAGCGCAAGGACCGGTACGAGGTAGACGAAGGCGGGGAGGGTCTGGCCGGCGTCGAGGACCGGCTTCATGATCCGTTCGACCCGAGGGCTTCGTCCGACGAGGACTCCGACGACGACCCCGACGAGCATGACGATGACCGTGGCGATGAGCACCTGGGCCAAGGTAACCATCGTGTCGTTCCAGAGGCCGGTGAGGACGATGAGGCCGAGGAGGACGAGCGCGATGGCCGCGGCCTTCCGGCCTCCGATGAGGGCCCCGATGAGCGAGATCGCGATGATCGTCACGTACCAGGGCGTGTTCGACAGCAGCGACTCGAGTGGGTTGAGGAATCCCACCGTCACGACCTCGCGAAAACCGGTCGTGAGGAAGTACAGGTTGGTCGTGATCCACTCCGCCGCGGCGCTCGTGGCACTGGAAACCGACTCGCCGATGATGAGCTGCTCTGGGAAGACCGCAGCCCACAGTTCGTATCGGGAGAGCACGACCGCGACCATCGCGCCGGTGAATGCCGCCCCGAGGCCGACCCTGCGGCGGATTCGTGCGGAACCGGATTCATGGACGAAGTTCCCTGTGCGCACCACCGCCGCCGTCGTGGCACGGTCGAGCATGATCGCGAGGAACACGACGGCGAGCCCCGCCACGACCCCGTCGCCGACATCGCGGATGATGAGCGCCTCCACGACCGGCTTCCCGAGCCCGGGCGCCCCGATGAGCGCCGCGATGACGACGAATGACAGCGCCGCCATCATCGTCTGGTTGACGCCGAGTGCGATCGTCCGCTTGGCCATCGGCAGTTGCACCTTCGTAAGCAACTGCCAGCGGGTGGAGCCCATCGAGGTCGCGGCCTCGATCGGGCCGGCATTGAGGCTTCGGATCGCATGGGATGTGATGCGAATCGCGATCGGGATGCTGTAGATCATCGTCGCGATGGTCGCGGCAGCGGTGCCGATCAGGAAGAACAGCGCGAGTGGCGCGAGGTAGACGAGGGTCGGCAGGATCTGCGCGAGGTCCAGGCCGGGGCGCAGGAACGCGAGCACCCGATCCGAGAGCCCCGCCCACACGCCGAGGGGCAGTCCGATCGCGAGCGACAGCACGACTGCGCCGAGGGTCATGGCGAGGGTGTCCATCGTGAAGGTCCACATTCCCAGCACCCCGCACAGGAGCAGCATTCCCATCGCCAGCAGTGAGGTCCGCCAGGTCGAGGTGGCGAAGACGACGAAGCCGATGATCGCGACGACCCCGAGCCAGCCGACGGCGGGGATGATGTCGTCGCCAGACGGCAGGGAGATGACCGCCCGGATGAGTTCGATGAAGGACTCGACGAAGGCCCTGATCGGGTTAAAGAAGTAGACGAAGGCCGGGCTCTCGGTGCGATTGCCGCGGATCGATGCCGCCGCCTCGCGCAGGACCGACGTGAACGGGGTGTTCTCCGAGGTGGGGAGCGCGAGCGTGTTCACGCCCTTGAGCACCGCTCCGAGGGCGATCCACGCGAGCAGGACGAGCACGATGAGGATCCCGCGCCTGCGAAGCAGGCCCTTCGCCCGCTCCAGCAGGCTCGCCGTCCCGGCCTCGCTCGCCGCCTGGCTCACTGACTGTCGCCGCCGTCGGTTCCGATGAGCCGGAGCACGTCGTCGCTCGTCACGACTCCGACGAGGGCCCCGGCCTCCATCACCTTCACGGGACTTCCGGCCCCGATGATGACGGGGGTGGCGGCGCGGATGATCGTGGTCACGTCGATCTCCGGGCCGGTGGAGTCCTCCTCGGGTCGCAGCGGCCGGGCGATCGCCCGGACGGTGAGGACGTGGGACTTGGGTATGTCGCGGATGAAGTCGGTGACGTAGTCGTCCGCGGGATTCGCGACGAGTTCCTCGGGGGTCCCCATCTGGACGACCGCTCCGTCGCGCATGATCGCAATGCGGTCGCCGAGCTTCATCGCCTCGGAGAGATCATGGGTGATGAACACCATGGTCTTGCCGAGATCACGGTGGAGCCGGATCACCTCGGCCTGCATGTCGCGGCGGATGAGCGGGTCGAGCGCGCTGAACGGCTCGTCGAGGAACATGACCTGCGGGTCCACTGCCAGCGCGCGAGCGAGGCCCACTCGCTGCTGCATGCCTCCCGACAGCTGCTCGGGGTAGTGATTGGCGTAGCCGTCGAGCCCGACGAGTTCGATGACCTCGTTCGCCCGCCGGTACCGGGCATCTCGCTTCACGCCGTTGACCTCGAGGCTGTAGGCAATGTTGTCGATGACCTTGCGGTGCGGGAGCAGCCCGAAGTGCTGGAACACCATGGAGAACGAGGTGCGGCGCAGCTCGCGAAGGCGCGCAGGGGAGGCCTTCAGGACATCCTCGCCGGCGAGGAGGACGCTCCCGGAGGTCGGCTCGATTAGCCTGGTGAGGCATCGGACGAGGGTGGACTTGCCGGAGCCCGACAGGCCCATGACGACGAACACCTCGCCCGGCGCGACGTCGAACGAGACATCGCGAACGGCAGCGACGCAGCCGGTAGTCGCGAGGAGCTCGCTGCGCGAGAGGTCTGCAGCGGGCGACCCGGCGACCGTGTCGGCCTTCGGGCCGAAGACCTTCCACAGGGATCGCACGCTGATCGCGGAGTTCTGCGCCACGTCGCCCTCTGCGGGGGCAAGGACGGATGCTGTCACTCAGTCACCTCCGGTCTCGTCAGTCGCGAACCAGCCGCTGGGTGCCGGATTCACGTTCTGGTAGACGTGCTTTAACTCGACGTACTCCCCCAACCCTGTCGGACCGAGCTCGCGTCCGACACCGGATTGCTTGAATCCGCCCCATTCTGCCTGCGGAAGGTAGGGATGATAATCGTTGATCCACACCGTTCCGTGACGCAGGTTGCCGGCAACCCGCTGGGCGCGGCTGGCATCGGTGGTCCAGACGGCGCCCGCGAGCCCGTAGATCGTGTCATTGGCGATCGCGACGGCCTCGTCCTCGCCGCGGAAGGTCTCGACGGTGAGGACGGGCCCGAATGACTCGTCCTGGACGCACCCCATCGACGACTGGCATCGGTCCAGGATCGTGGGCCGGTAGAACCAGCCAGCCTCGAGGCCGAGGGCGTCGGGCGCCCCGCCCCCGCACCGAAGGACGGCTCCCTCGCCGATCCCCGCCTCGACATAGGCGGCGACCTTGTCGCGATGGGCCCGGGAGATGAGGGTGCCGGCCTGCGCCCGGGCGTCGAACGGGCCGCCGAGAACGATCCGGTTGGCCCGCCGCACGAGCTCATCGACGAACTCGTCGCGAATGGACTCCTCGACGATGAGGCGGGCGCCGGCCGAGCACACCTGGCCGGAGTGCAGGAAGACAGCGGTGAGCGCATTGTCGAGCGCCGCCGCCCGGTCTGCGTCGGCGAATACGATGTTTGGGTTCTTGCCCCCGAGCTCGAGGGCCACCTTCTTCACCGTGGCCGCGGCAGCGGCCATGACCCGGCGACCGGTGACGAGGCCGCCGGTGAAGGACACGAGATCAACGTCGGGATGCTCGGCCAGGGGCGCGCCCGCGGTCGCGCCTGCGCCGAGGACGAGGTTGCCGACCCCCGCTGGGAGCCCGCACTCCTTGAGGATCCGCATGAGGATGATCGAAGTGCTCGGGGTGAGCTCGCTCGGCTTCAGGACGAAGGTGTTGCCGGCTGCGAGCGCCGGGGCGACCTTCCAGGAAGCCTGCAGCAGCGGGTAGTTCCAGGGGGTGATGAGCCCGCATACGCCGACCGGCTCCTGCACGATGCGCGAGATCGCACTCGTCGTCCCCGTATCA
>WLOY01000124.1 GCA_009699015.1 Actinomycetota bacterium
CATTGGGCTGACGGCTGATCTATGTACTACGCCGCGAGGGCGTAGGACTCAGCAGACTGCGTATTTTTGGCAGTTATTTTTTGTCAAGGATTCTTAACGAGATCACCTTGATTCTCGACACGCTTCTCCGGTCAAACCATCTGTCCGTCGAAACCGATCACCCCCTGTTGAGTTTTCAAATGCGGAACTCCTGAGATGGTACGCCTCTCCCGCCGCAGGGCCAAAATCGCGGCGCGCTGCCCCGGATGCACGATTTGACCGAAATTGGGAGTGAATTCCCCTAGGGTCAGGTCGTCATCCCGCGACAATAGGCCGCGGAATCAGCTCCCCGGAGGAACCATGGCAGGCATCGGTGCACGCCCGTTCGGCGTCACGCTCGTAGGCATCATCCTCATCATCGACGGCATCCTCGCCCTCATCGCGGCAGTCGTCGCGCTCCTCGGCATCGGTGACGGATTCACGTCGGCGATTGGCGCCGCGCTCGTCGCAGGTGTCATCGGCCTCATCTACCTCGCGGTCGCCAAGGGCATCTTCGACGGCAATAACGGCTCGCGACTGATCGTCGGCATCGTCACCATCATCAACATCATCGTGGGTGTCTTCAACTTCCTGAATGGCGGGATCATCCAGATCCTCGTCGGCATCATCGTCCTCATCCTGCTGTACTCCGCGAAGGCCAAGGCCTTCTTCGGCTAGGGCACTGTTCCGGAATCGGCCTTAAAGCCGAGAACGGAGCCTCCGAGCGGTCGCGCGAGGAGTCGGTGAACGTCAGCCGTCTCCCTGCGTGGCCGCTCGGCCGTTTTGGGCGGTCCGTTCCGTCATCGCCGGTGCTCCTCGGGATCGAACTGTTGCCCTCAGGCGACCTCGACGCCTGCCTCGCGCGCAGCCCTGCTGAGCCCGGCATCGAGTGTTGCCAAGGGCTCCCCCGACACCATCGCTGCGTGCAGGTACAGCGCGTCGTAGGCCGTCAGCCGAAATCGGGTTGCCACGACGAGGAGCTCCCCCGGCGCGGGATCATCGACGATGCCCATCGGCAGTTGCGCGATCTGGTGGAGGGTTTCGGCCGCTTGGGCTGCGCTGAGCCCACCCTTGCTCTGTTGCCGCGCGATGAAGTTGACAACCTCCGCACGCCAGATGGTCGGCACGAGGGCCACGCGCTCGTCAAACAGGCTGCGCTTGTCCAACGTGATTGCCTCGTCCTCGGGATGCGGGAAGAACCAGGCGAGCGCCATCGAGGCATCGAGGATGAAGGCCTTCACAACCGACCCTGGGCTATCTCATCCTTGATCTGCTCCTGGGTGAAGGCGAGTCCGCCGGCCCTCATGATCACGCGGCGCTCATCGGCCCTGGCCCAGAAATCGCCCCAATCCCGGCCGCCCCAGCCTTCGTCAACCGGCACGAGTCGAGCGACCGGACGGCCGTGCCTGGTGATGGTGATCGACTCTCCTGCCTCGACGCGACCAAGGAGTTCCGCGAGGTGGGTCTTGGCGGCGAAGGCGCCGACGGTGGTTGAAGTGGCCATGTCAAGACTCTAGCCGTTTCAACCAGTTGCCAACCAGTCGCTTCCGGCACCATATGCTGCGCCCATGCCATCCGCTCCGGCGCGAAATGCCCTCATCGTCGTCGATGCCCAGCGTGGATTCGACGACCCCTACTGGGGCAGGCGCAATAACCCGAAGGCGGAGGGGAACATCCTCCGCCTGCTCGCCGCCTGGCGCACTCATGGCCAGCCGGTCGTCCTCGTGCGCCACGACTCCGTCACGTCCGGGTCTCCGCTGCGTCCGGGGCAACCCGGAAATGACCTCCTCCCGGGGATCGACGGAACGCACGACCTGTTCGTCACCAAGTCGGTCAACTCAGCGTTCTACGGAACCCCAGACCTTGACGCCTGGCTTCGATCCAACCGGATCGAAGAGGTGACGATCTGCGGGATCACGACGAACCACTGCTGCGAGACCACCGCGCGCATGGCCGGGAACCTCGGATACCGGGTGAACTTCATCCTCGAAGCGACCTGCACGTTCGATCGCATGGGTCCCGACGGCGTCAACGTGGCCGCCGAGGAACTGTCGCGGGTCACTGGCGCGAACCTGCACGGAGAGTTCGCGACGGTCATGTCGACGGCACAGGCAGAGCAGCGCCTACTCGTGGCCCTTTGATCGGCGGCCCGTCGCGCGGTCAGTCTCGCGCTTCGATTCGCGCTCGGCAATCGCCTGCCGCTTGTCGTAGCTCTTGCGCCCTCGGGCGAGCGCGATCTCAACCTTCGCGTAGCCGTCCTTGAAGTAGAGCGAAAGGGGCACGAGGGTCAGGCCCGTCTCCTTGGTCTTGCCCGCGATGCGCCGGACCTCCTCCTTGCGCAGGAGGAGCTTGCGTGGGCGCCGCGGCTCATGATTCGTCCAGGTGCCCATCGCGTACTCAGGGATATGGACGCCCCTCAGCCACACCTCTCCATCATCAATGGTTGCGTAGCCGTCGACGAGGCTCGCCCGTCCGGCGCGCAACGACTTCACCTCGGTGCCCATGAGGACGATGCCGGCCTCGAAGACGTCCTCGATCGAGTAGTCGTGCCTGGCCTTCTTGTTCTGGGCGATCATCGTTCGCCCTTGCTCACGCGCCATGGTGCAACTCCGGATTCGGCTCGTTCGAGTGCGAGGCCTCGACATGAGCACTCGCGGCGTACAGGGCATCGCGGGTCTGATTCATCCACGCGATGACGTTCAGCGTCGCCGCGATCACCGCCATGACAATGACCCAGAGGTAGACGAAGATGTCGATCGACGCCCCCACCGGCGGGCCGTTCGGAAAGTAGTTGCGAAGCAGCGGTAGGGCGAACAGCAGGGCTGCAGTCCACGACATCAGGCCCACCTCCGCCTTGCGCCGATTCGTGAACGCGAGCACTCCAACAACGAGCGCGAACGACGACAGGATGACCGCGAGCGCTAGGAGCACGAGGGCGAACACCTGGGTCGAGAAAGCCCGATTGAAGGAGAGGTCCATGCCCTGGTACTCGCTCAGGCCCACGCCGAGCGCGCTCGTCGTATCCCAGCCGCTCACGCCTCCGGTGGACTGCAGGCCGATGACGAGAGGCCCGGTCGACTGGATTGATCCGTCGGACGCCTTCGTATAGGTGTCGGCTGAAAAAGTGAGCCCGCCGGTATGGACGTCGAATGGATAGTTCGACTGCTCCCCGTCGATGCCGATCGTCGTCTCGAGCCGTCCGAGCGAGTCACCCGCGATGAACTTCGCCTCCTGCGTGCCCACCGAGCTGCTGATGGTGACGCGCGTGTTCTCGCGCAGGTGCCCGTCCGCGTCAACCATGTCACTGCCCTGCCATGCCATCGACAGGTCAACGGTCGCCTGACCGGTCAGCGGGTTCACTGCAATCGGCTCGACCGTGATGATCAGCCCTGACTCAGCGGTCGGCCCGATCCCGCCCGTCACGTTGTTCGTACCCTCGGCGTTGTAGAAGCTCACGACAAGGACGTAGAGCAGCGCGACGAGCGCCAGGATGACGATGAGCACCCGGCGGCCACGGCTGGACAACGGTCGTGGCCGAGGGGTTGCCGCCGCCCGCCTCCTGCCGATCGACGCCGCCACCGCTAGACGCGCAGGTACTTGCGGAGCGTGAAGAACGCCGCCAGACCCGCGAGCAGGATGCCCGTGACGAACATGATCGGGGCGATGGCGAACACGGCGTCCCAGCCGACGAATGACGTGAACTGGAACGACGGCGCGAGAATCTGGTCGATCACCACCGCCTTCGTGATGATGAGCCCGACGATCGCCAGCAACGCACCGACGCCGGCGGAGAAAGCCGCCTCAAGGAGGAAGGGCAGCTGGATGTAGAAGTTGGACGCGCCGACGAGGCGCATGATGCCGGTCTCGCGGCGCCGGCTGAAAGCGGCCACGCGCATGGTGTTCACGATGAGGAGCACGGTGACGACGAGCATCGACAGCGCGATGAGCAGGGCAATGAGTTGCAGACCGCCGAGCAGTCGGAAGAACTTGTCGAGGATCTGCCGCTGGTCGTTCACCTGCTCGATGCCGGGCCGGCCGGCGAACGCAGATGCGACGACCTCGTAGCTCGTGGGATCCGAGAGCTTCACGCGGAAGGACTCCGGGAGCGCTCCCTCGGTGACATTGTCGGCGATCGGCGAGTTCTTGAACTGCTCCTGGAACCGCTTGAAGGCATCGGCCTTCGATTCGTAGAAGATCTCCTGCACGAGCGGCCGGAGCGATTCGAGGTCGGACTTGATCTGGTCGCGCTGCGCCTGGGTGACGGCCTCGCCACTGCACGAGGGAGTGTCGCTGCCCTTGCTGCACAGGAAGATCGAGACTTCGACCTTGTCGTACCAGAAGTCCTTCATCGTGGTGACCTGCGCCCGCACGAGCAGGCTCGCCCCGAAGAGGCCGAGCGAGACCGCAACGGTGATGATGACGGCCAGCGTCATCGTGAGATTGCGGCGCAGGCCGCTGCTCACCTCACTGGCGACGAATGTGGCGCGCATTACTGGGCGTACCCGTACACGCCGCGCGACTGGTCGCGGACCAGGTGGCCACCATCAAGCTCGATGACGCGACGGCGCATCTGGTCGACGATGTTGGAATCATGGGTCGACATCACGACGGTGGTGCCCAGTTGATTGATGCGATCGAGCAGTTTCATGATGTCGGCCGAAGTTCCCGGGTCGAGGTTTCCGGTCGGCTCATCGGCGATGAGGATCATCGGGCGGTTCACGAATGCCCTGGCGATCGCCACGCGCTGCTGCTCGCCGCCGGACAGCTCATCGGGGCGGCGCAGCTCCTTGCCTTCGAGCCCGACGACCTCGAGCACCTCAGGCACTACCCGCTTGATGTGGCTCTTCGGCTTGCCGATCACCTCGAGGGCGAAGGCGACGTTTTCAGCGACAGTCTTGTTCGGGAGGAGGCGGAAGTCCTGGAACACGGTGCCGATCTGCCGGCGAAGGCCGGGGATCTTCCAGTTGGAGAGCTTGCTCAGCTCCTTGCCCGCCACCCATACCTGGCCGCTCGTCGGCCGCTCCTCGCGAAGGACGAGCCGCAGGAAGGTGGACTTGCCAGAACCCGAAGGCCCAACGAGGAAGATGAACTCCCCCTTTTCAATCTCCAACGAGACGGCGTCAAGTGCTGGCCGGGTCTGGCTGGCATAGATCTTGGACACGCGGTCGAAAAGGATCACTGAATCAGTCTAAGCGGAGTCGGGCAGTGCCTACGCCGCCCCGCGCTGCATGCGCCAGCGAATGCCCGACTCGATGAAGGCATCGATCTCGCCGTCGAGCACCCCAGAGGTGTTGCCCGTCTCGGTTTCAGTGCGGAGATCCTTGACCATCTGATAGGGATGCAGCACGTATGACCGCATTTGGTTGCCCCAGGAACCGGATGTCTCGGCCTTGAGTGCGTCGAGCGTGGCCCGTTCCTCCTGCCGGCGCCGCTCGAGCAGCTTCGCCTGGAGCACGACCATGGCCGTGGCCCGATTCTGCAGCTGCGAACGTTCGTTCTGGCACGAGACCACGATTCCGGTCGGGAGGTGGGTGAGGCGGACGGCCGAGTCGGTCGTGTTGACGCCCTGGCCCCCGGGCCCGCTCGACCGGTAGACGTCCACCCGAAGGTCGTCGTCCGGGATGTCGACGCTCTCCGCCTGGGCGATGACCGGGATTACCTCGACCCCGGCGAAGGAGGTCTGCCGGCGTCCTTGATTGTCGAATGGCGAGATCCGAACGAGTCGGTGGGTGCCCTGCTCGACAGAAAGGGTCCCGTAGGCGTACGGCGCCTTCACGGCGAAGGTCGCCGACTTGATCCCGGCCTCTTCTGCATAGGACGTGTCATAGACCTCGATCGGCCAGTGGTGGCGCTCGCAGTAGCGCGCGTACATGCGCAGCAGCATCTCGGCCCAGTCGGCCGCATCGACCCCGCCCGCCTCCGCACGGATCGTGATGAGCGCCTCCCGTGCGTCGTACTCACCGGCGAGGAGCGTGCGCACCTCGAGCTCGGCAATGGCCTTGTCGAGGTCCTCGAGTTCCTTCAACGCCTCCGCGACCGCAGCTTCGTCACCCTCATCCTCGGCGAGCTCGAAGAGGATCGGGAGGTCACCCAGCCGTCTGCTGAGCGCCTCGAACTTGCGGACCTCGCCCTGCACGAATGAAAGCCTCGATGTGATCTGCTGGGCGTACTCCTGATCGTCCCAGAGGTCGGGCACCGATGCCTGGCTCTCGAGGTCCTCGATGGACTCACGCATCTTCGGCAGGTCAAGGACCGTCTCGATGCTCCCGAGAACAGTGGTCATGGCAGCGATGCGCTCTTGAACCTCGGTGGATGTCACGAGGCCCAAGGGTACGTGGCCCGCTCACGGCGCAGATCGGTAGTCCAGCCGTGCCGACGATTCAATCCGCACTCGCTCGGAGCGCAGGGCGCCGAAGAACGGGAGTTGCAGGGGTTCGCTCAACTGGACTCGTACCGTAACCCCATCGGTCGCGATCCCCTCAACAGCCAGCCCGGAGGTCCCCCGGGCCAGGCTCACGTGGCGGCGCACGGCCGATGCCACCGCGGCTGGGCTCAGCCGGGTGCCGATCGACGCGCCATTCGCGTAGTAGCTGTCCAGGTCGAGCGACTGTGCACCCGCCAGTGCCGCCGAATCGCCGATCGACATGAGGGCCCGGCGCTGCAGGAATGCCGCGGACACATCGACGGCGACCGCCACGGCCAGCAGCCCGACGACGATCATCCCGATCCCGAGGATGAGGACGCTCCCCCGCTCGTCTCGCAGCGAAGTGCGCCGGGAGCCGCTCACGACGAGACCCGGAAGGCATCGACGGGGACCTCGTGCACCGCGTGGATCGGCACCGAGAACGACCGGCCCCCGGCGAGGCTCGACGGGATCCAGGGCAGATCGACCGCCCAGTCGAGGTCGATGCTCACCACGCCCCCGGGCGCAAGGCAGTCGGCGCCGCTGCACGAGACCCGCAGCGCCGAGGCTGGCAGTTCGAATCCTTGATCGGCAAAGGCCAGGGTCGCCGCGATCTCGGCCCTATGCCGACCGTGCGTCACCGACTCGGCGGTCACGAAGGCCCGCCCCGCCTCGCGGGCTGCCTGCGAGCTCGCGAAGGCAGCGGCCTGGACGCGCATCACCGACATGACGATGTAGGCCAGTGGAACGAGGACGAGCACCCCGATGACGAGGAATTCGGTGACCGCACTGCCTCGATCGCTTGTCATGACCGCTCCTCGAAGCCGCCCTGCACCGCCCTTCACTGCTGCTCGGCAAGCGCATGCCCATTGACATGCATCACCGTCGGACCAAGCAGGCCGAGGAGCGGCAGCTGCGCATCGACACCGACGGCAATGACGAGAGCGCCGTCACGGACCTCCCGCCACACTGTGATGTCCTCGATGACATCGCCGGCCACGTTGCCGGCCAGCAGGGCCCTTGTCCGTCGCTCACCTGCCCCGAGGTCCGAGCCTGCCAGCGCCGCAGCGCGGGCACCCTCGGCGGCGGCCGCCGTGATCGTCGCTCGGATATGGAGTGCGAGCGCGATCTGGAGAACGGCCAGCCCGACGGCAAGCAGGAGCGGTGCGACGAGCGCGAACTCGACGGTGGCGTTGCCGCGATCAGACGCAAGCCGCCTCACGGGCGGCGAGCGGTCGGCGCGGGTTCGGGCGATCACGGGGTCGAGACCGAGGAGATCGCCCGGTTGAGGACCGAAGTGAGCTGGTCGTCGGCGATGAGCCAGATTGCCGTGACGAGGCCGGCGGTCATGACTGACACAAGGACCCAGCCTGGGACATCGCCACGATCATCACCCAGGGCCGAGGCCTTGGACAGGATTCGCGCGTATGCACGGGTGGCGACGGAAGTGATGCTGGTCGAGATTGCGGTGTTGAACATGGCTTCTCCTTTTTGTGGTTTCTTGCGCGGTTTGGTGTGGGCATTGCGTGTTTGGTGTGGGTATTGCGTAATGCCGGTCTTGCCTGTGTGACTGCTATCGCACGATGAGTTGAAGGCTCTGGAATCCCGGGAACAAGGCGATGAGGACGACGGTTGGCAGGATGAGGAAGACGACCGGGATGAGCATCGCGACGTCCTTGCGGCCGGCCGCCTCCATGAGCGATCGGCGTCCGGCCGCCCGGGCATCGGCTGCTTGCGCCCGAAGCACCTCGGCCATCGGCGTGCCTCGCTCGATCGCCATGATGAGCCCGTCAACGAAGCGCTCGACCGCTGGACTCGCAGTGCGTTCGGCGATCCCGCGCAGTGCCTCGTCGAGCGGAGCGCCCGCACGCAGCTCGCCCATCGCAGCCGCGAACTCCGACGACAGATCCCCCGCAACGGTGCGTGTTACCCGTTCGATCGCCGCGACCGGTGACTCGCCCGCCGCGACCGCGAAGGCGAGCAACTCGGCGACGACTGGCAATTGCTCGCCCATTCGTACCTGACGCGCCTTCACCTGGCGGGCTAGGTGCCGATCAGCCATCAGGAGCGCGGCGCCCGCACCGAAGAGCGGCAGCACCACGATCGCGATTGCGGGGCCGCCGCGGGCGATGGAGAGGATGCCGAGCAGACCACCGCCCACGAGCCCGACGACACCAGCCAGGACCTGCTCCACCCGGAATCCGTCCAGGTCGTCCCCTCGACCCGCGCGCCGAAGCCGGGCCCGGAGCGAGGCATCCCACGATCCCGAGCGGCTCGGGCGGGCTAGGGCGATCAGGGTCGCCAGTGACGAGGCCGCGGGCCGCTGGCTTCTGGTAATCGCAGGCGACGTTGGAACATAGGGCGCGATCCTGCTCATGAGGCCCGGCCTACTTGTTGCCCCCCAGCGCGCAATCGCAAGGAGCGCCCCGCATGCAAAAGTGAGGCCGGCAAGCGCGCCGATCGCCTGGGGAGTCACGACGCGACCAGGCGGGGCTCGGTGGGAAGCCTTCCGATGAGGAGCATGACTCGGTATGCGGTGAAGGACATGCCCGCGGCAACGAGCAGCACGAGGGCCCCGGTCAGGGATGCATAGGCCTTCGCCGCCTCCGGCCGCGAGCACAGGAGTGCCAGGGTGATCCATGGTGCGGCGACCGCGAGCTTCGCCGCGCTCACCGTCCAGCTCTGCCGCGATTCGATCTCCCCTCGGGTTCGGGCGTCCTCGCGAAGGAGGGCGCTGAGGGTGCGCAGCACCGTGCCGAGGTCGGTGCCTCCCACCTCGCGGGCGATGCGAAGCGAGGCAGTGACGCGATCGGCAACCGGATCGCTCAGCGACTCCTGCAGAACGTCAAGTGACGCGAGGAACGAGCCGGTCGCCCGGTACTCGCGCTCGAACACGTGGAACGACGGTCTCAGCGGTTCCGGACCCCTGTGACCGAGCTGCCCGACCGCCTCGGGGAGCGACATCCCCGCACGGACCGCCGAAACCAGGGCATCGACGGCATCCGGCCAAGCTGACCGCAGGGCCTTCTGGCGGGCGGCGGCACGACGCCGCAGCAGCAGGATCGGAAGGTAGGCCGCCACACCGCCGGCGATGACCGCCGCCATGGGGACGGCTGTCACGAGAAGGGCGGCAACCGCGACGAACAGGGCTCCCGCGGCGCACGCGCCTAGCAGGCTCGGGACCGTGGCGCGCGGAATTCCGGATTGATCGATGAGCTGCCTCAGCCGGCCCTTCGGGCCCACCGATGGGGCACCGCCCGGGGAGGCTCCCGGCCGGCTGCGATCGGTGAGGGCGAACAGGACGAGCATTCCACCGAGTCCGGCGATGAGGCCGAGGACTGCACCCATCAGGCGGCCCGCCCGCTCCGCGCCGCTGGTCGCTCGTCGAATCGGAGCAGGTCGGCGAGATCGAAACCGGCTCGCGCGAAGCGCTCCGCGTGAGGGGGGAATCCGCCGGCACGTTCCAGGCCGGCGCCGCGATCGAGGAAGATGTCGGACATTTCGACCACCCCCGACTCGACCCGGCCGGGCAGTGCCGAGATCTCGCGAATCCGCCGACCGCCATCGTGACCGGTTGCCGCGTGCACGACGAGGTCAACGCACCCAGCGACGGTCGGTACGACAAAATCGCCCGGGATGTTCTGCCCGGCGAGCAATGGCAGGGTGCAGAGCTTCGTGACCGCCTCGCGCGCACTGTTCGCGTGCAGCGTCGCCATCGCTGGCATGCCGCTGTTCATCGCAACAAGGAGGTCAAGGGCTTCTGACTGCCGCACTTCGCCGACGATGAGCCTCGTGGGTCGCATCCGCAGCGCCTCGCGCACGAGCCGTCGCAGCGGGATCTCACCGGTGCCCTCGAGACTCGCATCGCGGGTCTGCATCGCTACCCAATCCGGGTGGGCAACCTGAAGTTCGAAGACCTCCTCACAGGAGACGATGCGCTCGTGCATCGGCACGCAGCCGAGGAGCGCACTGAGCAGGGTCGTCTTACCTGCTTGCGTGCCTCCCGCCACCACGATGTTCAGGCCGCTCACCACGGCTGCGGAGAGGAATGCGGCAGCCTGCGCGCTCACCGTTCCTGTGGGCACAAGATCATCGATGTGCTTGGGCCGCATGATGAATCGGCGCACGTTCACCGACCAGTGGGTGCGCGTGATGTCGGGGATCACGACGTGCAGCCGGCTCCCGTCGGGAAGCATGGCGTCGACGAACGGGCTGCTCGTGTCCAGGCGCCGACCCGAGATCCGAAGCATCCGCTCGACGAGATCGCGCACCTCCC
>WLOY01000125.1 GCA_009699015.1 Actinomycetota bacterium
ACGGCTGCGACGATGGCATTCTGCTTCGCGAAATCCTCGACCGTGTAGAGGATGTTCGACTCGCAGCGATCGGCCCTCATCTTGATGTCAGCGATCTCCCCAGGGCTGAGCGAGAGGCCCCAGGCCGCGACGTTCGTGAGCCGGGCCACGACGCCGTTGCACGCTTCGACGCCGGGCTTGAGGTGGAAGGCGCCGATCGTCTCGGCATACTGCCAGACGCTCGCTACTCGCAGCAGGCAGCCGACATCCCTATTGCAGTATCTGATCCACTCATTCAGGGCCTGGGATTCGTCTGAAGCATCTGACGTGACGAGGCTGAGCGCAGTGAGTTCCTGGGCGGTGTAAAGCTTCTGGGTGACCTGCAGCGGGGTCACGCCCCTTGCGCGAGTCTTCACCGGGGTGGTCGTCGTGTTCGTTGCCCAGGCAAGGCGCTGCGCCGGGGTCCAGGCGTAGGCCCCCTGGCCCCACGCCTCCTTGTAACTCATGATCGGGGCGATGTTCAAGCCCTTGGCTGTCTTCTGGGTCGCGCCGAGCGCGGTGACCCAGGTGCCGCCCGTCATCTTGCAGCGGGCGCCGACCTTGGGCTTGACCTGGGCGAGGGAGATGATCATGCGCTGACGCAGGTTGCAGCCCTTGGCGTCCTTCTTGAGCGCGGTGGCGGCGGGGATGAACTGCGTGGGCCCGCGGTAGCCGACATAGAGCGGGGGCGTGACCGGGACGGTGTCGACGAGTTGCCCGAAGGTATAGCTCGCCGTCGCTGCTTGGGCGGGGGTCGCAAGGCCGAGGCTCATCGGCAATCCTGATGCAACGAATACCAGCGAGAGGGTGGACGTTGCGACGCGGCGCATGTTCATGTTGGCATCATTACTTACTCAGGTGCCCCACGTCACCCCAACCCTGACATGGTTGCTGTCGCGACTTTTCGGCACTGCCGAAACTGTGATGTCGAATGGGCCAGCGAGCCCCGCCTTCTTTAGATATGCCACGACCTTCTTGGCCCGCTTACGGGCGAGCTTTCCAGTATCGGCATCCGACTTGTGCATCTCACCCGCGACGACGGTCGTGGTGCGCACTCCCTTGGGGACTGTCGCGACGAGATCTCGAAGGGCGGCTCGCGCTGAAGCGTCGAGATTCCTCTTGCCGGATGGGAATGTGAGGACGGCTTTGGCAGGGCTCGTGGCCTTCGCGAAGACCCTGAGCCCGATGGACGCGCTGCGCACTGAGGCGCCCTGCGTGAATCCGTTGACCTGAAGCACATGGTTCCCTGCGCTGGCACCTGCCGGGATCGTGACCTTGGTGCTGAAGGCGCCATTCGCATCAGCCGTGGTTGCGGAGAGGAAGGTGCTTGGTTCGGTGAACCAGAGGTAGACCGTCGTGCCGGGGGAATAGCCACTGCCGACGACCGCGACGCTACTGCCTGCCCCAGCGCCGAACGGTGCAGTCGATTGGACGGTCGTGGTCTCTGTGGAAAGGGTCCAGCCCGCACTGCTGGTCGTGAGTCGCGAACCGGCGATTGTGGGTGGTGCGACAGAGACTGCGGTGACGCCGTTATCGAAAACGGATGCCTTTCCTGACTCGACGGAGATCCCACCTGCAACGACCGCGAGTTTACGGTCGGTCTCGAACGGGCTCGGTGCTCCGGCGGCAGGGCACGAGGTACCGGGGGAGAAGGTGCGACGGATGGCAGACCAAGCCGTGAGCGAATCAGGCGTGCCGGACCAGAGTTGAACACCGAGAAGGCTGTACGAGGTAGCCGTGTAGAGGTACCAGAAGGTGGCGTCAATGCCCAGGCTTTGGGAGTCAAGGTATGTCTGCTGGATGATGCTGGCGCCCTCAGCGTCGGAGTATGAGCGGCCCGGTGTGGCGCCGGGTCCGGCGAGGCCGTAATTGACCTCGGTGTCGAAGATGAGTCGATCAAGGACGGGTGAGTCTGCTCCCAATTGATTCACGACGGTGCTCTGCCAGTAGACGATGTCGTTGACGCGATCCTGTGGGCTGAGGTTTCCAGCCGGGTAACTGTGAATCGCGAAGCCATCGAACGGGAAGCCACGTGTGCCGAGGGCGGCGAGAAAGGGTCCAACGAATTTGCGCATGGATGCGCGCAATCGAAGCGTGACGGAAGGCAGGAGGACGATGGCGTCTGGCTGCTTTGCCTTGATGATCGGATAGGCGGCTGCGGTGAGGTCGGCCATCTGATCGGCTGTTCCCGTCCAGAAGGTGGAAAGGTTCGCCTCATTCCATAACTCATATGCGGCGATGCGCGACCCGTAGCGGTCGACGATGGCAGTTACGTACGCCTTCCAGTCATTGATATCGCGGGGCGGACTCGAGGTACCTGCGCCCCAGCGCGGGTCGCCGGCGCTTGGGTTCGCGGCGGCCCACTGCGGTGTCATGCCGAGCACGAGGAGGGGCTTAGAGCCGGCTGCCTCGGCCTTCGCGACCTGTGCATCGAGCGCTGTCCAGGTGAACGATCCCGCAGCGGGGTTGACGTCCTTCCAGGTGACACCAAGGTCCCACAGACGATGCATCCCGGCACTGATGGGGATGGCGCCGGTCACCTCGGGTGCGACCTCCAGCGAGACGAAGTTCGAGGAGGGAGGTGTGCACGCGTGCATGCGCGCAACGCCATTGACGTCAGCAGCGCGCACCGGGCTGCCACCATGCATCGTCAAGGCGAGCAGTGCTGCGGCAATGACGCCGCAGTACTGGACCGGCCCAGCTATCGCCATCGGCCGAGCCAGCGCGGCGCCCCGGCGATCATGGCTGTCACGAAGGCGCCGAACGCCGCTCCAAAACCCATTGAGCCGGCGCCGAGAAAGGGCAGTATGAGTCCGACGAACCAGCCGCCGACCCCGAGGACGGCTCCTGCGACGATCGCGAAGCCGAGTCGTCCCCGGATGGATCCCGTGCGGGCAGGCGGTGAGGCGTTTGTTGGCAGTGGGGCCGGCTGGCCGGATCCGGTAACGCCGGCCACATCGCGGAGCAGTCGTTCGATGTCGTCATCAGCCATGGACCAATTGTGCTGCATCAGGACTGATACCGGTTGGACATGGCCGTGAACGGAACGGATCCTCACCAATTAGTGAATCCGTCCACTGTGTGTCAAGGTGCGCTCATGCCCTCAAGCGCGAACACCCGCCGCTTCCTCGCATCCGCTATCGCGGTCTCCATGATCGCTGGCGCTGCAGCCATGCTCACTGCGCCCGCTGCGAATGCGGCGCCATCGGCCGATAAGAAGGCTGCAACGACGCTCGTCCTCTACGCCGAGAATCGTGGAATCGCGCGCATCGAGAACAACGCACCGGGCCCTGACAACAGTGACCTTGTGCACCGCGAGTTGGCCCTCTCGTACACCTTGAAGGGCCCCGTCATCGGGGTGGCCTACTCGCAGGCAGAGATTGTGGCCTACAACCCTGTGGCGAAGACCGACATACGCCGGGTTGATATCGAGAACCAGCTTCCCGGTGGCTGGATGTTCATCGCGGGGATGTCGAAGCTAGCGATCGGCAGCCTGCCCCAGCCTGGCTGGACAGACACCTATGCGGTCATCGGCGGCACCGGAAAGTACGCCGGTGCGCGAGGGACCGAGCGTTTGACCTTACTCGAGGACGGCACGACCTACAAGGTCGTCATCACCCTCCTTCCGAGGTAGTACCCTCGTAGTTGAAGAGAGGGGTCGCCATGACCATGTTGGAACCGGAGAACCGGTCCTGGACCACCACGAAGATCGTTGCCGTGATCGTTGCGATCCTCACGGTCGGCTACATGCTGCCGTGGGCGCTCGCTGCGGTTCGCGATGTCCCGCACTGGGGTGTCTTCTGGCTGAACCTGCTGCTGGGCTGGACCTTGATCGGCTGGATCGTGGCGCTCGTGCTCTCGCTTCGCTCGCCGAGTTACATCGTCAAGGGCTAACGACCCTCGGCGGCTAGTTGGGGCGAGGTGGCGGCTACCTCAGGAACAACCACATGATGATCGCCGACACGGCCACGAAGACCGCTAGGTCGATCACCATCATCCGCTCGTCCAAGCGAATGGCACCTGCCTCGTCACCCTCCCTCGCCTTCCACGAGGTCGCCAATGTCTGGATGAGCGTGGTGAGGACGAACATGAACGAAGCGATGTACAGAACATCGAGCATCACGAGGTAGCCGCCGTCCGGCAGATTGGACAGGGCGCTCCACTGCATGGCGACGAGGGTCAGCAGTGCGGTGATTCCGAGGCCGATGCGGGCTTCGATGAGGCCGGGCGGTACATGGAAGATGAGGCTTGCGGTAGCGACGACGAGGATGAGTGGCAGGAGCACCTTGACCGAGGTCGCAAGAAAGGGATGCGTGACCGGGATAGTGAGGGTCACCCGCGAGTAGACGTCATTCGCCCGGCTATTGAGGTCGCCGAAGTTGGAGGAGTACCGAACATCTTCCACCGCGATGGTCGGCTCGTCGATGTCATACCCGGGTACGGTGACCTGAGGATCGATGTCGATGGCATTGCTGTCGAGCACATAGTTCAACTGGTGCGCTTCAAGTCGTTGATCCTCGAGCTTAATCTGCAGCGTCTGCTCGCCGAAGGGGAATTGCGAGAGGTCGAAGCTGGTGGTGAACGCACCCTGATACCGAATCGCGTAGTACAGCGACCCATCGGGCTGGGGAACCGGCTCCTCCGTCAACGGGACAGTGGTGAGCGCCCACATCTCGTACGGATTCATGACCTCGAGTGACTCATATGGTGCCAAGTCGGGGTTCATCCATCGCATCCAGACGTAGATGTCGGCCATGAAACTGTTCGTGGCAAGGTCAAGGGTCTGGATGTTTTCTATGTAGGCCCCCACCACGACCTCATCGGCCTTCGGCTCGATACCTTCGCCTGAGGTAGCGACCGCCGTACTCGTTGGTGTGCTGACCGCGACGGCGTCGGCAACCGTGACGCAGGTGATGAATCCGATGAGCAGGATGCCAATCGCAACCAGTCGACGTGCATGCACAGCAACAGTTGGTCCCATGAACGTGCAGGCTAGCGCGTCGTTGATGGCTCACGCTGAGGCCAAGGGCATCGGCACGTGCAATGGGACGACCGACCAATCCATGATGCCAACGTCATCGAGGAGGAGAGTGCGCCCTTGGTAGGGCAGGTCGAGGTAGGGCAGGCCGAGGTTGGTCAAGCCGAACCGTATTCGGCGCCGGCCGTTCAGGCTGGTTTCCGCCGCGCGCAGCAGCAAGCCGATGAGGCCCAACACCAGGCGGCCAATGCCGGCGTACCCGGCGGTTTCAGTAAGTGCAGGCCAGCGCCGGCGGTGCCGGTGCTCGAGGGAGCGCGATGACCCGACGTATCGCCCCAACTGATACGCCGATGCGCCAACTTCACGAGGTGCGAACGACCCTGGATATCAACGACCATGTCTTGGCCGTCGCCCGAATGTTGTCACGGGAGCAAGGTCGCTCACTCGGCTCCATTGTCTCCGAATTGGCCCGCCGCGGACTGGTCGAACTGCACGCCACATCCACCGAAACGGGGCTGCGGACCTTTGATGTGTGACCTGATTCGCCTCCGATAACCCAGAAAATGGTATGCGAGGCGCTGGACGAGTCTTGATGCACCACCTCGCGAGGTTCACGGCAGTAGCACCGGGCGGCGCCACCCTTCGTGGAACCGTTCAGGTGACCTTGAGCAAGGTATGCCAGCAGAACGGTGAGGCGATCCTTACCGAGGCGATGACCACCCGCGGCCTTGATTTCGAGTCGAACGTGTGGTCGCTCGAGAGGTGACGACCAGCCGATCGCCGCAGGACTTGCGCAGGCTCGCCTCGCTGCTGCCTAGCTTTGCGCGGCCCTCTTCCCGAGGCTCGGTCCTGCGTAGCCAGCCAGCAGCGGAGGGATTGGGCGTTGACGCTGCTGGGGCAATGGGCCAAACGAGCGAGCACATCAGTGATTCCCCAGCCGAAGTCTCGGCCAGAGGCACCCCGAATCCCGCCGAGATCCTCCTGAGGGCACACTCGTCGGGATTCGGGGTGCAACTGACTCAGGCGAGGCCCAATGGGATGAGGAGGGCCAGAAACGTCAGCGCTTCCCTGGCGGCCCGCCTGCTGGCGGACTTGCCGCGCCAGGATGCATCGCCGACGCAGGCCCGGACGCATGGGTCAGCGCGTCATCAGGCATCGACTCACGGGCCGGGTCGACCGGAACATGGATGCCTCCGACCTGGGCATGCTCACCTACCTGCTCGAGTCGGGCTCCGACCGCATCGAGACCGGGCAGTCGTTGTCACCCGAGATGGACATCGCCCTCATGCACGGCACCAGCATCGGCGGCGCACGCCCCAAGGTCTTGCTGTCCGACGGCGGGCGTCAACTGATCGCCAAACTGTCCTCACGCACGGACCCCTACCCGGTCGTGAAGGCAGAGGCGGCAGCCATGGCGCTCGCCGCGCGCGTCGGTCTTGACGTGGCCAAGACTCAGGTCACTCGGGCGCTCGGCCACGACGTGCTGCTCGTCGAACGGTGCGACCGTACCGGCGTCATTGGCCAGCGGCGCATGATGGTGTCTGCGCTGACAATGCTCGGGCTGGACTCTATGCAGTTCCGGTACGCCGCGTACCACGACCTGGCGGACGTTATCCGCGCCCGGTTCACCGACCCGGATGCGACGCTGCGCGAGTTGTTCGCACGAATCGTGTGCAACATCTGCGTCAGGAACACCGACCACCATGCCCGCAACCATGCAGCGTTCTGGAACGGGGAGCACTTGTCATTGACGCCGGCTTATGACCTGTGTCCACAGGTGCGCTCAGGTGGCACAGCCAATCAGGGGATGGCGATCAGCCCGGACGGTTTCCGACGCAGCCAACTGGCCGGCACGGTGCGTGCGTAAGCCACTCACCACCTGACCCGTGACCAAGCGCAAGACACTGTTGATGCGATGCTGGCCACGATTCGCGCGGAGTGGGGAGAGGTAGCCGACCAGGTCGGCCTGACGAAGGTCGAGCGGGACTGGATGTGGGGCCGTCAGATTCTCAGCCCCTCGGACGCCTACCCTTGCGCGGCCCGCTTCCCGAGGCTTGGTCCTGCGTAGCCAGCCAGGAGCGGAAGGGATTGGGGGTTGAATCCGCTGGGGCACCGGGTGGTCACCCGCTCGTAGTAGACCGAGCCGCCTGGGAACCGAGCCGTGGGCTCGAAGAACTCCGTGTAGCACGCCGGATCGCAGTAGAAGATGGCTGTCGGCCCAGAGGTCGACTTGACGGACTGGTCGGTCTGGATCACCTGCTGGTTGCGCAGGTCACCTTCCATGACGTAGCACTTCACCCCGGATGCCTCGACGGTTGAGGAATTGGTGATGGTGAGGGCGACCTTCGCACCGACGATGGGATTGCCCTGACTGTCGAAGCGGCCCGTCCAGTTGTCACGTGAAGTGTTGACGACCTGGTTCGTGAAGCAGTTCAGGATGTCCCACTTGGCCGTGGACTGGACGTTGTAGAAGTACTTTCCAGCTGCGTCCCGCATGCCACGGCACTTGTCGAGTTGCGACTCAACACTGGCCGAGGGCTGGAACCATCCCAAGGCCCGAATGGGGTTACCGTCATTCGCGATGCCGATCGGCGACTTCTGGGTTTCGACCTTCGCGGCACCCAGTGAGTCAATGAGGCACTTGGGTGCGATGTGGTAGTGGTAGTCATCTCCGCGACCGGCATGGCCACCACAAACGTCGAGCTCTCCCATATCGAGGGTGTGCTGAAGGATCGCGCCCTGTGTCCAGGGACTGAACAGCGGCACACCGTTCACCGCGACCCCGATCGCCCCGGAACCAGGAACGGTCGGTGCGGCTGCAGCAGCGGGCGTGCGCGGGAAGGTGAAGGAGTAGTCGTGTGGGCGTGGGTACTGCTGATTCGTGGCGGTGATTCCGACCATCGTGGTGAAGGCGCTGCCCGGGAGGCCGTTGGACCTGAAGGTGATCGAGTTGCCGGAGCAGCTGACACTGCTCACCTGACTGGTGTACGTGCTGGCAGAGCAGAGGGGATCTTGAAGTGACACGGCTGCAGCCGCGACCCACACCAGCTTGCTCTTAACCTTCTTGCACGTAAACGTGCCTGAGGTGGCACCTTGCTTCTTGCAGGCCGCGCCGGGTGATGGAGCCGAAGGCATCCGCGCGTCGGCGCTCCTTGGCTCACTGACAACCGACTCGTGCGCCATCGCCATGGGAGCGGCCACGAGGGTCAGGGAGATGATCCCGGCGAGAACGATCAAGGCGCGAACTGGTGATCTCATCTGTGTTTCCCCACACGATTGGACAGTCGTCACCGGATTCGGCGCGAGCGGAGCCTAACGCAACGTGCGTTAGGCGACAAAGCGATAACCAAGTTTTGTCGTCGAGGCATGTCCGGGTGATGACACTCGGTGATTACGACCCAAGGGCGGACTGCGTGCTGCCGTCCGGATAATCACGATGCGACGCATTGAGGAATGCAAAGACCCATGTGCGCTCTGAGGACTCGGCGATGGTCCACGTGGCATCCTTGCGGGCGCAGGCATCGAGAACCTAGCCTTTGTACACGCAGGCGTACCTGTGTCGCGGCGGCAGCATTCGAACGATGGCCCCGGATCTGACGGCCGAGGCCGTGATCGTCGAGGGCAACACGATCACCTATGTCGGAAGCGAGGCGGGAGCGCTTGAGGCCTTGCCCCCGGTGCGCAGGAGGTCGATCGCGCGGGATTCGACATGCACATCCACGTGGATGCCGACGGATCCGCCAGAACGGTGCTCGATGCGATCGAGCGTGTCCAGCGTTATCGCCAACTGCACGCCACTGTGGGGGACGAACGACAACGGCGTCTACGAACGGATCTACACATATTTGCTCGGAGCTGAACGGGTCGATGAGCGCGTCATGCCATAGGTCGATCTCGTGCGCCTTCATCACCTACGGCGCTGACCTGCCGGGGGTTGACGTGGACGAGGTGCCACCTCTCATGCAGATTGAGGCGGCCGTGACCAGTAAGCGCCCTGGGTACCCTGATGACCGACCGTTCGTGGAGCGTCAACGCGTGTCCGTTGATGACGCCCTGCGCGCCTACACGATCAATGGTGCCTACCAACTCAGGGCTGAGAATGAGATCGGTTCGAGAGAGGCTGGCAAGGCGGCCGACCTCGTTTTCCTCGCCCAGGACCTCTACGCGATCGAGCCCGAAATGATCCATGCTGCCCCGGTTGTCTTGACCATGATGGATGGCCGCACCACCTTCGCCGCGAGGGCGTGAGGATGGATATGGAACTCAGTGTCGCGGCGCGCATCGGGGACTGGCTGCCTAGATTTGCGGTCGGCGAATGCTGACGAGCGTGCATGCATCACTGTCGCTGGCTGCCAGAACTTCGATCCGACAATCGTGGATTTCGGATGCTTGCAAGTCGAGGCCGGTTGCGGGGAGGCTGATGATCAGCTCATCCACGTCTGTATCGACGAGAGCCCGGATGCCAACTGGTTCCAGTGATGACTGCTCGGATCCTGCGCACTGAGTGATCAGTCCTTCGATGAAGTCGACGAGCTCAGTGGGGTACGGGTCAAGGCGAGTGAGCGGCTCCACCTCATCACCGTCGATTGTGATGTCGAATCTGGCAGCTACATCGGTGAGCGGGGTCAGGAGCATCATGAACGGCGTGTCATGACCCTTGCGAGAGGATGAGATCAGGCCCAGCCGAGTACGAATCATCGTTGCCTCAGTGGCCGCGGTTGCGCGAACCAGCGGGTCGTCGACGGCCAAGGTTCCGTCGGCGACCCCCTGCAGGAGGTCGCGGGTTGACGTCGTCAGGAGGTCCCAGCTCATGCGAGTGGCAACCTGCAAATCACGTTCAACCCTTTCATTGAGAATTCGCTCCCAGATCACAGCCGCCCGCTGCTGTTGCGCCGCGACGTTGCGATCAATCCACACGATCACATAGGCAACACTGACCATGTAGCAGCACACGATAAAGGCGGCCACGAGCGGCTCGACCCGGCAACTCGCTGGCATGGCGAGCGCGAGGGCTAGGCCCGCGAGGGCGAAGGCCGCGACGATGCCGAGTTGGATCGCGCGATGTCGGCTGGCGTTGAGGAGCAGCAGGGTTCCGCCACCACTGACGCCGTACATCAGCCATGAGACGCTTGAGACATCGGAACAGTCCGGTGCTGAGGTCGCGACATGGATAATGACGCCCAAGCCGAGGCAGATGCCTGCGATGGTCAAAGGGATTCGGGCCCGCGTGTTCCACCCGAAGCACAGAGCAATGCTGACGAAGACATACGTCACGATGGCGAGCAGGACCACCTGCGGGGTGGGGAGTGGCTCGGCGATCACCCAACTCGCCACGAGGAGGAAGATGATCGTGCCGAGCATTCCAATTCTGCTCGTGAGCGAACCGTCGATTAGCCCGACGCGAAGGGGCACCTCGTTGGAATGAGGTCCGATCGTGCTGAGAGCCGATATCGGCAGGGTCAGCGTTACTGTCGTTCCCTGAATTGCGCTTGTCTCAACGGATACCGTGCCGCCGACAAGGGTTAAACCGGACTTCATGCCCTCGCGGATCCCGAAGCTCTCGGCAGCATCTCGGGCAAACCCCGAACCGGAGTCGTGGATTCGGATCGTCATTGAGTCGAGACAGTCGACGTCGATGTTGGCGGTTGTCTG
>WLOY01000126.1 GCA_009699015.1 Actinomycetota bacterium
CTTCGGCTTCCTGCCCCGCCGGCTTGAGTAGTAGAACGGCTCGATCAGCCCGACCCACCGCGACCACGGGATCGTCGCATCCATCGTCTCCGGGAACTGCTCACGGCGCGACAACCGCCGGCGATTCGCATACTCGACATCAGTGAAGCTGAACTGCCCACGGGGCCCAACAAATCCGCCCAGAAGAGAGCCCAGCACACCCGGCAGAACACCAATCAAGTGAACGAGAGAATCACCGCTTCCTTATGTGCACCTTTGCCTATGCGAAGCTCCGAGAGCACGAACCGAGTCTCCGCAGGCGTTCGGCCTCGTCAGTGGCCAAGTCAAAGTGGCAGCTACGCCGGCTTCCATGGAATGTCCGAGCCGTTCACAGCTGCCGCACGGATGTCACCCGATCGCGCGTGCCCCTCGAAGAACTCAACGCGGCTCGCGCGGCCGCAAAGCTCACCCAAGCGCGCGCTCGCAGCGGGATCTCGCACCTCCTGGTAGGTGACGGTCTTGAGGAACTTGCCGACCCACAGCCCACCCGTGTAGCGAGCACTCTTCCTGGTTGGCAGCGTGTGGTTCGTGCCGATCACTTTGTCGCCGTAGGACACACAGGTTCCTGGGCCGAGGAAGAGTGCGCCGTAGTTGTGCAGTCGCTCGAGGGCCAGGCGCGGGTCGGCAGTGAGGACCTGCACGTGCTCGCTGGCGAAGTCGTCGGCCAAGCAGTACGCCTCATCAATGTCGTCCACGAGGAGGACCTGCCCGTGATTGCGCCAAGCCGGCTCGGCATAGTCGCGAGTAGGCATGCCCGGGAGAAGACGATCAACCCAGGCGATCGCCTCGTGCCCAAGTACTAGGGAAGTTGTGATGAGGACCGCAGGTGAGTCAGGTCCGTGTTCGGCTTGGCTGAGGAGGTCCACTGCAACCATGAATGGATCTGCGGTGTCATCCGCAACTATGAGGACCTCTGTGGGTCCCGCGAACAGGTCAATTCCTACCTCACCGAACAACTGTCGCTTTGCTTCAGCAACGTATGCGTTCCCAGGACCCGTCAGGATGTCAACCCGACCCACCGTCTCGGTGCCGATCGCCATCGCTGCCATCGCTTGCACCCCACCGAGCAGGTAAATCTCGTCCGCGCCCGCCATGGACATCGCCGCCACGGTCGCGGCAGGTACTTCGCCGCGGATCGGAGGCGTGCAGGAGATCACCCGTTCGACTCCCGCTACCTTGGCCGTAACCACGGTCATATGCGCCGAGGCGAGCAAAGGGAAGCGACCACCTGGGACGTAGGCGCCGGCCGCACTGACCGGGATGCTCCTCTGCCCGAGGAGAATCCCGGGGGCTGATTCGGCCTCGAAATCGACCAGAGACTCGCGTTGCAACTGGGCGAAGGCCCGCACATTCCGCTGCACTTCACGAATGTCATCGATCACCTGCTGTGGCACCCCAGCAACAATCACAGCGATCTCTTCGTCCGAGAGCCGGAAACTGCGTGGCGACCAACCATCGAACTTCTGTGAGTAGGCGCGGACCGCGCTGTCTCCGTCAGCGCGAACGTCTGCGATCACGCGTGCGACAGTTTCGGCGATGTCGTTGTCGGGGGTTTGCGTGCCTGTCGTCGCTGACGCGGCCTTGATCACTGTGTGCATATCTGACTCCTTCGCATGCGTGCAATACTTTATTGCATACGTATGCGTGTCAAGTACTACACCCACATCCCACGATCCGAGACCAAGCAGGCCAACGATGATCACGAGTCACGATGTCGCCAAACTGGCGGGCGTTAGCCAGCCAACAGTCTCTCGAGCGCTAAGGGACGTCCCAGGCGTGTCGATGCAGACTCGCTCACGTGTTCGCGATGCAGCAAGGGCACTCGGATACGTGCCGAGCCAGGCAGGCCGGAGTCTGTCGACGCGGACGACTGGCCGAATTGGCATCGTCAGTGATCAGCTCGCCAACCCCTTCTACCCTGCGTTAGTGGACCCACTTCATCAGCGCCTCGCTGAGTGCGGCTACCGAACGATCCTCGTGGTCGACCATGGACAGGATGAAGTCGCCATCGAGACCCTTGTGGACGGGTCTCTCGATGGCGTCATCCTGACGACAAGTGAGTTGTCAAGCGAACTACCCCTCGAACTGAGCCGACGTGGAATGCCCAGCGTCCTGGTCAACCGCCTGGTGAAGGGATCTACTGTGGACGAGTGCACCGCCGACGACGCCCACGGCGCGGGGCTTGTCGCAGATCTCTTCGTCGGTCTCGGTCACAGGCGCATTGCCGCGATCTTCGGCCCCCAGACCACGTCGACTGGCCGGGCGGGTGCCGAGGGGTTCCGATCGAGGCTGCAGGCCAAGAACGTCGACTTGCCCGAATCCATGGTGCGAACCGGTCCATTCACCACGGAACACGGCGCTCATGCGCTAGCGACGCTGCTCAATTGCTCGGAAAGACCCACGGCAATCTTCTGCGCCAACGACGTCGTGGCAATGGGGGCCTTGAACACCGCGGTAACACTCGGCCTCCGGGTTCCTGAGGATCTCAGCATCGTTGGCTTCGATGACATTCCTATGGCCTCGTGGGCTCGCCTCAACCTCACTACGGTGCACGCGGGAATCGACGAACTTGCACGAACTGCGGCGGACATGATCTTGGCGCGAATCAAGCATCCAGAGTCACCCCAGCGCTCTCACGTGGAACCGGTGAGACTGGTGCTTCGAGGAACGCACGCACCCCCGCCAAGCCACACCCCGCCGCTTATCGCGTGAAAAAGAGTGACGCGACAGCCTCCGCACGCAGGGGCGAGCAGTAGCACCACGCCCTCCACCGGTGCCTGAATCCAGTCGTAGCTACGACAGTCGAAGTTGCGCGCCCTCGCTATCGAAGATGTAGGTGCGCGATGGGGTGACCTTCACGACCGCACCGATCCTCGGCGAGACGATGCCCTGGCCGCGGGCGACGAGATCGACGTTGGCGCCGTCGGAGTCCTTGAAGGTCCCGTAAACGTAGGTGTCGGCGCCCAACTCCTCAACGAGCGTGACCATCATGTCCGCGCCCTCGGTGGACATGATCAGGTCCTCGGGACGGACCCCCACCAGCACCTTGCCCGACGCAGCCTTGTCGAGGAAGGCGCGTTCGACCGGGACCGTGAACCCGTTCAGATCGATGCCGCCCTCGACGATCGGCGCGGCGATGATGTTCATCGACGGCGACCCGATGAACGCGCCAACAAAGGCGTTGGCCGGGTCGTCGTACAGCTCACGTGGGCTCGCGCACTGCTGCAGGATCCCGTCCTTCAGGACCGCCACGCGGTCGCCCATCGTCATGGCTTCGACTTGATCGTGCGTAACGTAGACCGTCGTGGTGCCGAGCCTGCGCTGCAGCGCGGCGATCTGCGTGCGGGTCTGCACGCGGAGCTTGGCGTCGAGGTTCGACAGCGGCTCGTCCATCAGGAAGACCTCGGGCTCGCGCACGATAGCGCGCCCCATCGCGACACGCTGCCGCTGGCCGCCCGAGAGTGCCTTCGGCTTGCGGTCGAGGTACTCAGTGAGGTCGAGCAGGGCCGCCGCGTCCTTGACCCGACGGGCAATGTCCTCCTTGGAGACCTTCTGGATCTTCAGCGCGAAGCCCATGTTCTCTGCCACCGACATGTGCGGATAGAGAGCGTAGTTCTGGAAAACCATCGCGATGTCCCGGTCTTTCGCCGGCACGTGCGTCACGTCGCGGTCGCCGATGTAAATCGTGCCGCTGGAGATCGGCTCGAGGCCTGCCAGCATGCGCAGCGACGTCGACTTGCCGCAGCCCGAGGGCCCGACGAGCACAAGGAACTCGCCCTCGGCGATCGTGAGATCGAGTTGGGAGACCGCCGGCTTGGTGCTGCCGGGGTAGACGAGGCTGACGTCGTCATACAGGACCTGCTTGGTCATGATGGAAATCCTCTCACCGGCAGGAACGTGCCGGACGATCCGTAATGGAAGTGATAGACCGGACCACAGCGGAGTTGCGTGTCCGCGGGTCCCCTCGCGTTACACAGCAGTAGTCATTGCAATCGCCAAAGTTATACGATTCACAAAACAGAAGTCAATACCACGACGAGACTTACGAAAAGTTCCCGAGAAATGCTCTCCGTGCCTCACGTAGGAATGCCCGCGTAGCGGTGAGCGGACCTGAGGATCTTCTTCACCAGGTCCCGGCCCTGCAAGAAGAACGATCAGGCGACCATCGAGTCGAAGAACAATCATCTGGTCCGCAAGTATGGCTTCCATTATCGGTACGACACCGACGCCGAACTGCGCGTGCTGAACCGGCTCTGGCGGCTGGCGGGCGACCGGTTCAACTACCTGACCCCGACCAACCGGCCGATCGGGTTCGCCTACGACGTCAATGGCAAGCGCAAGCGTCTCTACGACACGCCGAAGAATCCCCCAGGCCGGTTGATCGCCGCGCAGGTGCTCGCGCCGGAACAGGAAGCCGAACTGCTTGCCTACCGCGGCTCGCTGAACCCGGCAGCGATCGGCCGCCAGAAATCCGAGCTGCAGGTCATGCTCCTTAAGCTCGCCAAGGACAAGGCCGAGCAGCTCTACCTCGCCTCGTTCCCCAGCGCCCTGCCCGATATCCACAAAGGTATCCGAGTCAAGGCCAGCTGAACCGACCCCGTTTTCGCGGGCATTCTTAATTGAGGCACCGCTCAGGTATCGCGGGCAATTTGACTTGAGGCACCACGCGCTCTCCTCGCGTAGGGGCCGAGGTTGCGTGCGGCAGAGTGGTGTGCGGCTCGCCGGTGAGCGTTTCGCTGCGCATGTAGTTACGGCCATCGCGTGATCCTTCGAGTGATCTCTGACAACCGACTCGAAGAAGGACACGACGATGACCGTCACGACACGTATCGGCCCTGCACGTGTCATTGAGGTGCAGCTGGCCGAGGCCAGCCCTGACTTGCTGCGTGAGCTGCTCACGGTGTTCATCAAGACGCTGATCAGCGCGGAGACTGGCGCGGTCTGCGGCGCCGCGTACGGCACGACCTGCCCGGACGGAACGAACCGCCGTAATGGGTATCGGGCGCGGAAGTTCGACACCCGTACCGGGACGCTGAACCTGGCCGTGCCGAGGCCACGCGCGAGGACGGGCAGGTGTTTTCCCGGGTGGCTGCTGGAGCGTCGCAAGCGGGCCGAGCGGGCCCTGGCGAGCGTGATCGCGACGTGCTCCCTGCTCGGGGTTTCCACGCGACGGAGGGAAAGCTGCTGCAGTCTCTGGGGATCGCGGGGCTGATCAAGTCGCATCTGCCCGAGATGGCCAAGGCCCTCGACGAGCACTTCGAGTCCCTCCGCACCGGTCGGCTGGACGACGGGGGACCGTTCACGTTCGTCGCCGCGGTTGTCCTGGTGCTGAAGGTCCGCGAGGGCGGCCATGCGGTCGGTGTCCACGCCCTGGTCGCGACCGGCGTCAACGCGCACGGGCACCGGAAGCTCCTCTGCCTCGAGGTGACCACCGGCGGTAACGGCGCCGGCTGGCTAGAACTTCTTCCGCGGCCTGGTCGCCGGCGGCCTGTCCGGGCTCGAGTTCGTGACCTTCGACGCGCACGCCGGCCTGGTCGCGGCGATCGGCGCGACCGTACAACGGGCAGCCTGGCAACAACGCCGCACCCACTACGCGGCCAACCTGATGTCCGTCACGCTGAAGTCATACAGGCCGTGGGTCAAGGCTCAGCGCCACACGATCTACGACCAGCCCGACAACGACGCCGCGCACGCCCAGTTTGACCGAGTCATCACCGCCCTGGAGGACAAGCTTCCCGCCGTCGCCAAGCACCTCGAGAAAGCCCGCGCGCACATCCTCGCGTTCACCGCGTTCCCCAAGGAGGTCTGGCGGCAGGTCTGGTCCAACCACCTCAACGGGCGCTTAAATCGTGAAATCAAGCGCCGGACCGACGTCGTCGGAATCATCCATGACCGCGGCTCGATCATTCGCCTCATCGGCGCGGTTCTGACCCAGCAGCACGACGCATGGGCCGAAGGCCGCCGCTAACTCGGCCTCGACGTCCTCGCCCGGTGACCGATCGCTACGCCCATCGAAACGGAGGCCAGCAACGACATCACACGGCAGGTACTCACCACCTAACCCTGGACGAGGGATCAGCCGCCCTGCACCACATCGCAACACTTGGCCTAGGCCGAGCTACGAACTGGCCACTCGGCCCGTTGCTCTCAGTGCTCGCACACGCGAGCAAGGTCTCAAACACCACTCGCGCTGCCAAAATCATGGCGAATCGGATAGTGCAGAGCATTTATTCCAATCGGGCACACACCCCGAGTCGCGTTAGGTGTTGGGAAGAATGAGCGCCTTCACCGCCGTGCCGTCACGCAACGCAGCCACCGCGTCATCGAATCTATCGAGACCAAAACGATGGGTAATGAGTTCGTCGAACCGATTTTCAGGATCCGACAAGAGTTCCAGGGCCAGGGGAAAGGTATTGGAGGCGAGGAACACTCCTTCAATTCTGATCTCTTTCCTGATGGCCAACGCCGTCGGAAACGCAGGTTCGACCCGATCGTTCAGACCGAACAGCAGCACTAAGCCGCGTCGACGAGCGATTGCGATCGCATCTCCCACGAGAGTTCCCACGGTGTCGACCACGACATCCGCTTCGCATTCCCGTAGTTCTCGCATTGCCGATTCGTCTGTTGGGTCGCCGACGTTCGCACCAAGGCGCGCAGCCATCGCTCTTCGTCCGGGAGTGGCTTCAACGACGGTTACGTCTCGTACTCCGAATGCCCTTGCGCTCAGGAAGTACATAAGTCCGATTGGCCCGCCACCCAGGACTACGACCTTGCTTCCCGGACGCCATCCAGCTCGCAGAACGCCATTCAGGACGCAGGCGAGAGGCTCGGCGATTGCGGCGAGTTCAAGCGATAGCCGTTCGGGCACTCGGTGCACCACCGACGCGGGAGCAGACACGTACTGCGCTGCAGCACCGTTGATGAGATCAGAGCCAAAACCCATTTGTGAACTGCACATGTTGGGAATGCCGCGCCGGCACATTTCGCACTTTCCGCACGTGACATTTGGAAGAACTGCGACCCTGTCACCTGAGGTGAAGCCGGACTCTGATCCGGCTGCGACTACGACACCCGCGAACTCGTGGCCGAGGATGACGCCCGGCCGGAACCATACTGTTGGAGGTACTTCGATTGCATGAAGGTCTGTTCCACACAGTGCGTTCGCTGCCACTTGCAGCACGACCGTGTCGGGCCTCTCGACCTGAGGCTCCGGTACATCCTGGATCTCGACTCGACCTTCGCCAAGGAAGACTGCTGCCTTCACAATAACTCCTATCGTGATGAGTCTCGCGTGCCGGCCAAGCTCCTGTGGTCACAAGCAGACTTAGAATTCTCCCTCCGTACTACGACAGAACACTCTCGGCTCGCTCCACCAATCGCTGCACGTAGAGGCCTCGGTTCACGTCGAGAGGATGCGGAACGCCCCGCGCGGTTTGAGCGAACTCCGTGGCGACGGTGCTCCAACTTGACTCCGTCGACCAGGAGTTTGCGTCGAAAGACACGACACCCGTCTCCGTGTAGATCTGGACTCCCGCCAGCATTGGCTCGAGTGGGGTCGACGCCGAGATCGAGACGTCACTGACCGCTCCTCCTTCGTGGTCTATCAAGAACCCAGCCCACTTGATGCGATCCCCGTGACCGGAAATGCTAGTTATCGGTCCAAGCGCTGCATCCAGATAGTCGAGAAGGTGGGGAGCAAGGTCGAGCACCCCTCCTCCCTCTAGCCTCCAAGGCGTCGCGAATGGCCCGCCTAGCAGAGAACCGAGGATGAACTCGCCCCTTGCACCAATGACTCGAGCACTTGGCATAGCTGCCAGTGCCGCTCGCCCCTGCTCGGCGTACCGCCATGTGAACATCACTTGCGAGGTGGAGCCAGCCCTGTTGACCGCTGAGGCGAACTCTTCGGCAGATGCCAGATCGGCCGCCAGCGGCTTCTCCAAAAGAATGGCTTTCCCTCGCTGAGCAGCCGCCACTCCGAGTTCCACCTGAACCTGTGGCGGAACCGAAAATGCGACAGCGTCGCAGTGATCGAGCAGCTCATCGTAGCTATGGAACGCGACCGTGCCGTGCGCGCGCGCGAGTCCCTCTGCTGCTTCCCGCCGACGAGTCCAAACACCAGCCAACTGGGTGCCCGGACCACGGGAAAGCATTGGCGCATGGAAGTACTCAGCCCACGGTCCCGCCCCCACAAGCCCAACTCTGACTCGATCGTCCATTGAAACTCCCGCAAGTTGATACGCCTAGAACTGCACCCGGTCACAGAAATGGTGATACGTATAGCAAAGCGTATCAGTGCGGCTAACTTGTCGCATAAACCGACGCCTAATCAGTCCCAGACTTTCCAGGACGCCTCACCCTGCCGCCAGAGCTGCTCCAGGTACTGCATATCTCGCAACGTGTCCATGGACTGCCAGAATCCCTCGTGCTTCCACACCGAAAGCTGTCCGATCTCAGCGAGGCGCTCAAGCGGTCCACGCTCCCAGACGGTTGTGTCGTTCTCAATCAAGTTCAGCACGTCCGGCTCACAAACGAAGTACCCACCGCTAATCCAGCGGCCATCGCCTACTGGCTTCTCTTCGAATGCACTGACTCGCGCTCCCGAAATCTCGATGGATCCAAAACGGCCAGCTGGTTGGATTGCTGTGACAGTCGCGAGCACTCCTTGGCTCCGATGGAAGTCGATCAACGTCTGAAGGTTGATATCACTCACACCGTCCCCGTAAGTCATGCAGAACGTGCCGTCAAGGTAGTCCGAGATCCGCTTCAAACGCCCGCCGGTTGCGGTCTCCGCTCCTGTGTCTACGAGAGTCACGCGCCACGGTTCAGCGTGGCGTTGGTGCACCACCATCTCGTGGGTCGTCATGTCTAACGTCACATCAGACATGTGAAGAAAGTAGTTCGCGAAGTACTCCTTGATCATGTAGCCCTTGTACCCACAGCAGATCACGAAGTCGTCAATGCCGTACGTTCCGAACGTCTTCATGATGTGCCACAGAATGGGTCTACCGCCCACCTCAATCATCGGCTTCGGACGAAGATGCGACTCCTCGCTGATTCGTGAACCGACACCACCGGCCAAGATGACAGCCTTCACCGCTCTCTCCTTCTGCGAGTCTTCAGCGCAAGCATTCGGCAGACGACGATCCGCAAGTAGAACTGAGCGCCTCGACCCTTGTCTCCCAGAGCACACGGTACTGGACGGCCGTGGATTCGAATAACCGTATTGCGCAGGATGAGCGGACATCCCGAGAGGATGCTCCCTGTGTCTAGGCCTCGGCAATCACGATCGCGCTAGGCTTGCATCGAGTTTGAGTTTTGGCATCCATGGGAATGGGGAAGCGTCCACTGTGGTGACGATGAGTGAAGTGGCGAAGGCAGCCGGGGTTTCACAGGCAGCCGTCTCTTACGCGTACAGCAGACCGTCAAAGGTCTCCTCCGGCCAGCGGGCTCGCATCTTCGAAGTCGCAGAGGAACTTGGTTATCACGGACCTGATGCGGCTGGCCGGAGCCTTCGGGGAGGCAGGGTCGGCGCAGTGGGAGTCATGGTGATGGACAGCCTTGGGTATGCCTTTTCAGACCCGTCCAACATGCAGTTGCTGCGTGGAATCGCCGAAGAAGGGGAACTCGCAGACGTCGCCGTCACGCTCTTGCCCTCGCCGCGCCCGGGTCCTTCCGATAACAAGGATCCGCTTGGGCACAGACAGGCCAGTGCCGGCATGCGCGGACTCGTCGACGGCGTCATCATTCACAACCTTCCGCAGGGACATGCGGCCGTCGATGCGGTAATCGCACGGGGAATCCCCGTCGTCGTCGTCGATTCGCCGAAGCTCAGAGGCGTCCCATACGTGGGTCTCGACGACCGCTCGGCGGCGGCCTCGGCTGCACAGCATCTCCTCGCCCTCGGCCATCGACGTATCGGAATTCTGGTCGATCGATTGGCGCCCGATGGGCGATCAGGCGTTGCCAGCCCGTCCCGTATCAGCCATGCATCCGACCGCGTGGCGCGCGCCCGAGTTCAGGGCTATCTGCAACAGCTTGAGGCGTCTGGAATTGCCCGTTCGTCAGTTCCTGTCATTGAAGCAGGAGGTTTCCAGCTCGAAGACTACGCCAAAGCGTCCGGCCAGCTTCTGGATGACTACGACGTTACAGCGATTCTCGTCGCGAGCGATGTCATGGCCCTCGAGGCGATGTCTGTTGCCACGCAGCGAGGGTTATCCATTCCGGCTGAACTCTCGGTGGTGGGCTTCGACGATGCACCCGGGGCGGCTGAAGCGGGGCTCACAACTGTGTCGCAACCGATGGTCGAGAAGGGGCGGATTGCGGCACAGCTTCTACTCAAGGCGATTGCGACGGGCGAACTGGGGTCAGTTTTGCTGCCAACCGAGTTCATCGTGAGAAGCTCAACCGCACGGCCCCAGAAACGACAGTCGGGCTCTCGCTGATTTAC
>WLOY01000127.1 GCA_009699015.1 Actinomycetota bacterium
ACGAAAATCAACAGCCTTGGTTCTTGGCAAGGGCACACAGATTTTCTCACAGTCCGTTGTCCAGGATGCGTACTCAATCATGTACGACGGACCAAAGAACGCTCAAGACCGAGAGAATCTCATCTCGAAAAGTCGAAGCCGCACAGAGGCGCAAACGGAAGTTTGACGCGACCCCAAATCTGACCCGAGGCCACCACTACAGCCTTACCAAGCGCCATGCCGGTGACCGGCGCCGCCATCAACTCCGAGAGACATGGGAATCAGATGATGTTCGGCTGGCTAATCTGCTCTTCGGAGAAAAACCGTAGCAGCTGTGCCCAAGGACAATCCTCGCCACCTTGATGCGAACCCGAGGACTTGATGCGAACCCGAGGACACAGACATCGGTCCACACAAGTACCAAACCCACTGACAAGTCATGGTGCGGTCTCGATCGCGCTGCGGGTCAGCTCGTGAGCAATACAAGAGAACACGCGCACACGCATTGACCCAGCCCGCATCGTGCGCGGTGAATCACGTCATCCACGAAACGCTGAGGGATGTGGGCCAGTCTTTCCCGACGGCGGTGACGTCAATGCGTTCGGGGATGGTGGATTTCATGCTGTCAACGTGGCTGATGACGCCGACCCGGCGTCCGTCGCTGCTGAGGTGGTCGAGCATGAGCATGACTTCGTCAAGTTGGTCGCCGTCGAGTGATCCGAAGCCTTCATCGATGAACAGGGAGCCGATGTCTATCCCGCCGGCGGACATTCTTACGACATCGGAGAGGCCAAGAGCCAAGGCGAGAGAAGCGCAGAACGTTTCACCGCCGCTGAGACTCCTGGCAGGACGGACGCGTCCGGTCAGGCGATCCTCAACTGAGACTCCGAGTCCCTGCAGTTTGCGGCCGTCGCCGTCGGATTCTGGTGCGGGGACGAGGCGGTAGCGACCGTTGAGCAGGCTCTCGAAACGTCGGTTAGCGGCTTCCATGACGTTGGCGAACAGTGACTTCAGGACGTAGATGTGAAGCCCGAACTCGTTGCCCTTTCCGGCGGAGAACATGTCAGCCAGTTCGATGAGGTCAGCATTCTGCGTGAGGAGTTCGGCACGCTCTTGGGACAGCGTGTCGATGGTGGCGGTGCCGCTGAGGAGGTGCTTCATCCGGGCCTCCGCCTCGCGCCGGTGGCGGTCCGCGGAGAGACGTTCCTCGTCGGCGGCCATCCACGAGGCTTGGGCTGCTTCGACGTCGCCGAAGCCATCGCGCCTTGTCATCGCGGCGAGCGCCTTCTCGGTCATTGCTAGGTTGCTGCGGGCCGTGGCGAGATCCGCAAGGTGGTCTGCAAGCTCGGTGAGCACGGTCTCTAGCTCTCGAACGGCCTTGAGTCGCTCCTGAACGGATGGGTAGCCGCCGCGTGCGGCAGCTACCTTTTCATCGGACAGTTTCATTGCCGCTCGCGTGTTGTTGAGGACGGCATTCTTGCTGGCCAGTTCCCCGGTGTACTTGTTGGCTCTTTCAGTGAGCCGGTCCCGTTCGGCTTGCAGTTTGGTGATCTCACCTGCGGCGGCTTCGGCATCCTTGGACCGGCGCTTGAGATCGTCCTCGCCTTGCTTGAGTTCGGTTTGCGCCACGATCAAGTCTTCGCGGGTCATGGATATGGCCGCCGTGATTTCGGTGACCTTGTCCTGCGCTGCCTTGAGTGCGGCTGCCGATGCATCGAGCGTGCTGTGTGCCTCGCTGGCTTGCCGGCGTAGAACCTCGACATCGTCGAACGACACTGCGTTGCCGCTGCTCTGGGCAGGAGCGGGATGGTCGGGGGATCCGCAGACCGCACATGGCCGCCCGGGCTCCAACTGAAGCGCCAACTGGGCGGCGATACCGTTGCGATATTCGTAGACAGCGGAGGCATGCTCTGCATCGATCCGCGCAGCGATGTCAGACGCGCCTTTGGCGCGCTCGTCCAGGTGCGGCAATTCAGCTTGCTTCGAGTCAAGTGCTTTGAACTGGTCCTGCACGTCGTCAAGATGGCTCATGAGCGCATTGAGCGCAGAGGACTCCTCGAGCGTGGGCCGGTCGTCCGCTATCGCTTGCCAACGGGTGATCAATGCGGGCAGTTGGCCGAGGCGTGTGCCGTCGGAATCGTGTGCAGCAGTGATGTCCGCAATAGCCTGGATAGCCGCCGCCTCCTCCAGCGGCCATTCGATCACCTTTCTTTCCTCCTCCAGCACGGCCGTGAGCTCACCGGCGTGACTGGACGCCTCAGATGCCCGCTGCCGCCAAGTTGCCACGACAGTCGAATCATCGATGTCGATTCCAATCGTGGCGGCGAGGTCTGTGGTCGGGGCTATCGCATGTTTTGCCTTCTCGACTTCGGTGGTCGCGTGCGTCGCTACCTGCGTGGCGGTCTTGACGTCGCTCTGAGCATCTGCCTCTCGCTGGGCTCGGTTGCGGTTGATATCAGCCAAGTTGGCTCGGTTCTGCGCGACTTCGTGGTCCTTCCTGACATTCAAAAGAACCTCCTCGAAGAGGGGCGCAAGATCGTCAAGACCGGCCTTTAGCTGAGCGTCAAGGTGGTTCGATGCGAAATCCATCAGGGGGTCTCGGGTCGCGTCATCGAGGTGAATACTTGCGGCAAGTTGTCGGATCTCGGCACGGATGCTTTCGGTGACAACCCCTCTCTTGGTCGCCGCATCCTTGGCATCCTCCTTAAGGATCTCCGCGACGCGCTCATACAACTGTGTGTTGAAGATCTGCTTGAGGACATCCGCGCGTTTCCGGGTGTCCGAGTACAGAAAGGTCGCGAACTGACCCTGAGGCAGCACGACGGTCTGGACGAATTGCGCACGCGTGAGGCCGATGATCCGGGACAATTCGCTGTCCGCCGACGCGACGTTTGTGGCGATGGATTCCTCGGTGCCGTCCGGACGAATGCGGAACAGACGGCAAGATGCCTTCGACGAGGTGACCCCCTCGCCTCTTGCCTTGGCCCTGAGGAACTCAGGGCTGCGGATCACTCGGAACGCTCCGGCGGAGGTCTCGAATACTAGGTCGACCTCGGTCGCGTCCTTGGGGCCGGAGAAGTCCGAGCGAATACGGCTGATGTCCGCCTCGTCGGTGGCCAAGCGTCCGTAGAGGCCGTAGCAGATGCAGTCGATGATCGTCGACTTTCCTGCTCCAGTCGGACCGTTGATCAAGTAAAGCCCGGACTCGCCGAGCTGATCGAAGTCGATGCACTGCTCCGCCAAGTACGGGCCGACACCGCGGAACGTCAAAGAGCGGATTCGCATGTCAACCCTTCCCACCAGACTGGGCGCGTTCGAGAACGTCCAAGAGGATCCGATCCATGGCCTCGGTCATCTCCTCACCGCGCGACTCAGCATAGAAGTTCCGCAACGTGTCGAGTGGAGTCACCGCATGGATCGGTGACCCGGAACTTTCACCGCCCGCAGCCCACGCGAAGGGGCCCCGATCGGGCACGGCCCGAAGGATGCGCGTAAACCGGGTACCGAGTTGCGCCAGGTAATTGTCAGGCAGGCGATCGTCGGTCAGCAGGATCTCGACGTAGTCGTCGTGATGGGCTGTGTACCTGTCAGAGATCAGGTCGGCGAGGTCACCGCGCAGTCGCGCCATCCCTGCTGGCTGCGGTACGGGCACAGCCTCAACCGTGCAACCGCCGTCGGCGTCGATATCCACGATCGTGACAGACTTGACGTGCTCCGCCTCGGAGATCGAATACCTCAGTAGCGAACCGGAATACCGCACCATCGGATCAATCAGGCTCACCGTGCGCTGCCCGTGCAAGTGCCCCAGCGCCACGTAGTGCACCCCGTTGAACACGCCCGTCGGCACCGACGGAACTCCACCGACAGAGATCCCGCGCTCGCTCTCGGACTGCACACCCAGAAGATCCTCGGCCGTCTCGGTTCCTTTCACGACAAACGCATGGGCGACGACCACCGCCCGGGCAGCCGGATCGGCTTGCCGCCTCTCCTCGAAGTCGGCGCGGACGCGGCGCATCCCTTCCGCTACCACCGCCTCATGGCTGCGCGCCAGCAACGGACCCCCCTCCGGCGCCAGATCACGGCGAGCCCCGTCCGGGTCCAGGTACGGAAGCGGGTAGAACACGACGGGGCCGTGCTCGTCTGCGAGCGGGACAGCCTGGCCCACCTGCCGGTTCTCGCCGACGATGGTCACCGACGTGTCGAGCAAGTTCATGAACGCCGCCAACCGGGCACCCTCGTCATGGTTGCCCGCGATGCACACGATCGGGATGCCGGCCAGGTGGATCCGAGTCAGAGCCTTGTTGAAACGTCGGACGTCCTCAACGCTAGGGAATGCGCGATCGAAGACATCACCGGCAATCACGAAGGCATCTATCCTGCGCTCGATCGCCAAATCAATCACAGCGTTAACGGCAGCTTCCTGCGCGCCGGTCAGGTCATGCCCGTGCAGGCTTTTGCCCAGATGCCAGTCAGACGTATGAAGGAATTTCATCGTCGCATCGCCCCCTTGTTGACCTACAAAGAATCAGGTTTCCCTATCCAGTACTGCTCGTATTTTGCCTCACACTGCTCGAATTGGTGGCCACTGCGACCAATCTCATGTGCCTTGAGCGCCTCCATAGAGGTGATTGCCAACTCTTCTCGACGGGTTGTTCTCAACCAGTCCTATAGGTGCTCGCAAGATAGGGGCCGTCGCCTCGGATCCGGTGGAGTCATGGCCGAACCGACACCACCTGTAGCCAGTTGCGTGCCCAGCGATGCGAACTAGGCGCATCGCTGACGAGCAGATGACGTTGCACTCGCGGATGCGGGACTCAAGTCAACGCAACACCTCGACCATTCTCAATGAGGCGATTCTCGACGAATCCTTGCCACGAAATGTCGCGTCTTGCGCGCGACACTACCGGGATACAAGTCGATTCCCTGAATCAATCTGACCCCCTAGTCGGGCGTACCGAGAATCTCCCCTGCGCCAAACTCTCTCAGCCAATCCGGTGCAGATTCGACGGCATATCCCGGCTCAACTCGGCAACGCAGATGACATCCCCTCTGCTATCTATCTATCAAGAGCCTCTTCCAAAGCCCTGAGAAACCCCGTCATGCCGCGTTGTCTGGGGAGGATTTGTCGCTCTCGAGGCCGCACGACATCGATCGCGCCCGTTGCCTGATGAGTTGAGTGCCACGTATCGACAATCAAGAAGTCCGCACGTTCCGCTAACCCGCGGAGCGCTGCCGTAGCGACGGTATCGTGGTTCTCTTGTACCTCCCCGACCGAACACAATTGAGCGAGACGACTTCTCAGGTACGTTGCTGCTCGCGGCATCAGAGAGTAGATTCCCACTAATTTTCCATTCAGTTCTAACCATAAATCGCGATCGGTTGGCGGGTCGTCAATCACTAGTACGGGCAACCCCAGTTCCCCAGCGAAAGACTCCGTATCAACCCGTTCACGCAAAGTAAGTCGCGAATAGTATTGACGTATATCGACCACCATTCGGACGGCCAGACCGACCCGTCGGTCGACATCGGGACATGGGAGGTCGGTCACAGCCTCTATCACCCCCAAGGCCCATGAGACGGCAACGGGTGAAGTTATACGCCTCCAAATCTCATGCGATTGTTCGAGGACAAGTCCGTATTCGCCAGCAGACGGACCTACTTCGAGCCAGGCATAAAAGAGGTCCAAGTAGGCCAACCGCACCATCTCGCTGAAGTTGTCCTGCTCAGACAAAAGAACCAAGACAGTCTGACCGAAGTCACTTGAGGGAGCAGAGGTCAGAACCTCGACCGCCTGGATGCAGAGAAGATCCAGGGAGGCCCGCACTTGATCGGCGTTCACTCCTTCAACCGCTCCCAGCAAGTGGTCGCACAGGTCGGAGAGGTGCCGGGCATCGAGCGAACTTACGGAAGGCCAAGATGGCGATTGGCCTCGTGCGACTGCCGCCGCATCTGGCCACCTAATATCACTGCTGACTCGACTTGCCCACTCCCGCCATCCCACACACGAGTCATGCACCAACCTTTCCAGTTCCTCAAGATCTCGCAAAGCACGCCTACCTAGGGCGAGTTCACCGCGCCCATCGAACTCTCGCAGAATGGACAGGACTTGCGGAGCGGCGTCAAAAGCGGCAGCATCGAGAACGGCGGCCAGCGTCAACTCCACGCAGTCCGCCTTCGGCTCACGAAGGAAATCGGCGATCACGTCGGCGAAACGGCCTTCGCGGTAGGCCTCTGCCATGCCATCTGCAGTCGTAGTCTTGGAAGTCGGCACCATTTCCCGATCAGGGTTGATCAATGCCTCGAGCAGGAGCGACTCAAGTTGCGATCGCTCTTCCCAATTCTGTGCGCCATCGAGCAACTGTTGTTGACGTGCTGTGTCTTTGTCGGACATGGCAGCCAAGAGGCACAAGGCCCGACCCTCACGCGTCCTCGGGATGGAGATGGACCGCATCAGTGGACCAAAACTTTCATTCGTGCTGCACGAACGAAACGCCTCTTGAGGACTGAGTAGCCCTGAGCCCGCAATATCGGTCCACCACGCCATCTCGAGAAGCGTCTCGGAGATTTGGCGCGGCCGACGAGACGCAAGAAGGGCATTGATGTGCGGCAACGCCCGCATCTCTACCCAACGCCCGAAGGCGGCCAAATGTTCAAGGCGGAGGTACCGCAGGTTTTCCGCGCTGACGTGGCCGCTTAAGCGGATAGTCTCGAAAAGGGCGCGCGCAGCGTCGTCGTCACGGATCAGAATCGCGAGTCGGAAGTCCCGAAGCAAGTCGGTCGGCGTTGGTGCGATCTCCAAGCGATGACGAACGTGCCCCCCAGTAGTAGCAACGAGATCCTCGATCCTGGACAGCATCTCGGGCGCCGCCTCGGGCCCCATCTGGACTCGCCTCAATTGGCTCGCATGAATGAGGCCCGTGTCCCTCCACGCCTGTGGGAGCACACCGCGAAGGCGTCCGTCAGCAACGGTCTCAATGGAAACGACGCCTGGGCCGAGAAACGCCAAGACGAGTTCACGTCCCCTTCGCTGACCCTCGTTGTCCTCACTGAAGAGGTACAGCCCATCGGTCCATGGCAGAACCATCCACTCACTCTCTTTGGATCGATAATGAGCCACTTGGCTCTCGACCAATCCTTCGATGCGATCGGTCAGCGCTCCAAACCGAGCAAGATCTCCCACGAGTTCCGGCCAAGCATTCTGAACGTTCACAGGACTCCTCCGAAGCGGTCGAAGGCATCCATCCGCGCCTGTGCAACGAACTCCGTATCAGTGCGCAGATCGATTAACTCCTCCCGGACCTGGATTCCGTTGAAGGTGATATTCATACTTCCCGCCAGGGCATAGTCGTCGCCCGTCAACGCCTTGGTGTGGAGATTGTCCGAGACATCGATCGAGATGGTGACCCTGTCTTCGAGACGAGACTCCTCGGCTAGACCGCGCAGGCGATCCAGGAATCTTGTGTTGTGGCCGTCGGTCGTCGTGCCCACCACAATCTGCGTACCTCTCGAGGCCAGGGCGATGAGGCACTCGGCCAACCGAACCTTGCGCTTCCCGAACCGCGCCAACGCGTCGTAGTTGCCGGCGGAGTTGTCCAGCAACTCGACGTCCGAGACCCACGGGGAGACGAGCCACAGGCACTTGCTTGGGCTCACAAGTTCCGCACCAAACAGGCCGGCCAAGAGGTCAGCTGCCTCGCTCACGCTGGCGTACTGGGACTTACGAATGACCCTGTTCACCAGGACTCCCGCAGGATCATGCGAACTTCGACGAAAGACCCTCGGTCGTGAATGCCCAGCACTTCAGGGAAGCACCACAGCGGGCCAACTTCGATCGGAGCAGTGTGGAGGTCGAGCACTGCAGCTCTGAGTTCACGCCTGTCCGCGGAGCGCGTGCGGAGCATGACCTCTCCTTTGTCGCGGAGGAGCACATGCACCGCGTCTCGTTGCTCGTCATTCCACGTGCTGAACTCAAGGCTCGGGACGGGCGCCTGCCAGTGCTGCCTCAACAGTGCGAACGATCCTGATGACCCATCCGAGAAAGGATTGAACGACCCGTTTGAGCGCGCCAATCGACCCCACGGCCACAGGACATTCGCGATGGCTCGTGCACGTTTTGGCTCATCCGGAGTGTCCAGGTGAAGCATGACGTCGGCTTCGCTTCGCTCGGCAAGGAGGGCCGCCAACGTTCGGGGCCCCACCTCAAGCCCACTCGACTCCTGCGCGTGATCACGCCGGACCAGCCACTCCCTTACCTCGGCCAGGAAGTCCGGGGAGGCACCCGGACCAGCAAGGCGAGTCGTGAGCGCAACCTTCGCCGGATGCTCCAAGACTATTCCGGTTGCTTCCAGTGCTACGTCAAGCGCTTCGGTCGCACACCGCACGTCATCGTGACCCCCAGACCAGGCGTCCGCGAGGTGACTCACGGCCTGAAGGACACCTGGGTCTGAACAGTCCACGACCATTCGAACTTGCTCGTCCAGACGCTCCAGATCGGTCGGGCGAAGGACATCAGCCAATGCCATCGGGAGTCGCTCCGGCTCCTCGATCACACTCAGGGTGAGCGCCTCGACCTGCCCGGAGCCGCCGGGTGACTGTTCGGATATGAAGAACTTCAGCGGGTCGTCGGGGTCTAGATCCACGAGGAGATCCTCTGGATCGACATGGCTGTTCCCACTGGCAATGGCGTGGACAAGCGCATGTGCAGCACTCAGAGTGAAACGCCGAGTCAGCCAACTTTCCCAAGTCTCTGAACGAATTGCGGACCGGGCAGCGACAACGTGAAGGAGAACAGCATCGCCCACGCTCACATCATCAAGCCAAGTGGAAAGGGTCCCAGGATTGCGTGGATCATGAAGTCCAAGGACGGTGGCAACTCGCTTGATCTCGTCGAGGAAGACCGTGCCGGATGGCGAACCGGCACTCCAGTCCCACACAGCAGCGAAAGCCTCCGCGCAGTCCGCTAAAGCCGCCCGCTCGAATGTCGACACCTCGGGCGGGAGGCTCGCATCATCACGCACAAGGTCACGCAACCACTCAGTGCGCTCCACGGCATCTAGCTCGGGTTCGAAGTCGGGCGCAACAACTCGTCCCACTAGCGCGTCGACGTGGATTTCAACACCAAGTGCAGCCCGCTCCCACATTTCGCTGACCTGCGACTCAAAGCGGATACCTACAGGCGTCGACTTGCCTGACTCCCAGAGCACTCCTTGACCAAACTCCGCATACCTAAGTACGCGCACTCCACCGCCCTGACTGTGTAGGTGCGCCGCGACCTCGCCGAACATGCCCTTCAGGGCACCCGAGAGCGCGAGTTTGGTGCCCGCGCCCAGGGGCGTGGCGTGGAAGATCCAGTCTGCTCTCATTGACGAGGCGTCACTGATCTCCTCAGGCACCGGCTCGAGCGTCACCCGCGTAGGCGCATAGATGCGAACCACGCCGTCCGCCGTCGTGATCTCATCGACTGCCATCCCTCCAAAGCGCGCCACATCGATCGCATGCCGGCCTTCCGAGTCCATTCGGGCTGACAGCGAAACCCAGTGACGCTTACTCGACGCCCACACGCCGAAGTGACGAGAGACATTGCCGGGCAGGAACTCGCGGATGGCCCGCAGAGCGGGGAGGTGTTCCACGTGGACATCTCCCCGCGCCCATGGGACTTGGAACTCAACATCTGGCACAAGCAGTTCGTCAAAGAGATTGCCAGGCACGAAGTCGCGTAGCGGTGTTCGTGTACGAACACCGGCATCATCACTCGCAGGGCGCTCCCCCTGCCACTGATCCACCAGACGCCGACGCAACGTCGGCACAACGGCGCCGATCAATGGGCGCGGAGCCTCCCACAGAACCTTGTCGACGGTGGCGTCAGCCGCAGGCCCGGTGCCCAAAGCCAGGCTCCTACGCAGATGCCGCACGAAGGATGACCTCTCCGGCCCCTCCCGCAGGAGCGAGGTGAGGAGGGTTGCCAGCCGTGCCTGCCGGTCTGCGGTTATCTGGCGCCACCTCTCTTCCGAGGCCAATAAGTCGGCAGGTCCCGAGGCATCGGCCCATGTCGATGACTTGCCATAGTCAAGTTCGCGAGCAAGCCAGTCGAGGAGGCTGTAGACCGCCTGGATCCTCAGGACATACAAGTTGTCGAGAGGAAGCGACCGGGGAGGTACGACGGGACTGAACAGAGCGTCGTAGGCGTCCCATGCTTCTCGATCCCGGCCCCAGTCACTCAGAACTACGACGGTCCAAGGACGCGTCGCCGGATTGCGGCCGGCACGGCCCTTGCGCTGGAGGAACTGAGCTACGTCGTGCGGCGCCTTGTGCTGCAGAACCGCGCCGACACGATCGTCATCAAACCCAACCTCAAGACTGGCTGTCGCAACGACCACGTCAGCATCGACTGCTACGCCGCTGTCCTGGGAACTGGTTCGGCCCACACGCTTCTGGACATCGCCGTCGATCTCGTGGCCAAGTTGCTCTGCCAACCACCAGTACTGGCCCTCGGGGTC
>WLOY01000128.1 GCA_009699015.1 Actinomycetota bacterium
CCCCGTGCGCCCGGATGACCTGCTCGGTCCAGTCCGGGTTCTCGAGGGCAGCCGTGCCGAGGTTGACGCGGGTGCATCCGGTCGCGAGCGCTGCGGCGAGCGAAACGTCATCGCGGATGCCGCCGGAGAGCTCGACCTTCACGTGCCGGCTGATATCTGCCACCACGTGAGCCAGGAGCGCGGCATTGCTCCCGCGCCCGAACGCCGCATCGAGGTCGACGAGGTGAATCCATTCGGCCCCCTGATTGACCCACGCCCGTGCGGCGTCGATCGGCGACCCGTACTCGGTCTCGCTCCCTGCCTTGCCCTGAACGAGGCGGACTGCCTGGCCGGCAGCTACGTCGACGGCGGGGAGGAGGACAAGGCTCTCGGCGGCGGACACAGCCGAAACCCTATTTCACGGCCGACATGGCACGTCAGTGCGCGGCCGCTAATGGAGCGTGGCCAGCCAGGCCTCGAGGAGCGACAGCCCGGCATCGCCGGACTTCTCCGGATGGAACTGGGTGGCCACGAGCGGCCCGTTCTCCACCGCCGCAACGAAGTCGCTCCCGTGGTGGGCCCATGAGACGAGGGGTGCCCGGCGGCTGGGATCGTTGTCGGTCAGCTCCCAGCGCGTCACTCCATAGGAGTGGACGAAGTAGAAGCGCTCCCCCTCGAGACCGGCGAGGATTCGTGACCCGCTCGGCACAGTGATCGTGTTCCAGCCCATGTGCGGCAGGATCGGCGCCTCGAGCGGCTCGACCACGCCCGGCCACTCGCCGAGGCCCTCGCACGAGACGCCGTGCTCAACCCCGCGCTCGAACAGCACCTGCATCCCGACGCAGATGCCGAGTACCGGCAGCCCGCCGGCCAGCCGGCGATCGATGATGACGTCGCCCCGGACCTCCTTGATGCCGGCCATGCAGGCCTCGAAGGCACCGACCCCGGGAAGGACGAGTGCCTCCGCACGCATCGCCTCGTCAAAGTCGCTCGACACCGTCACGCTCGCGCCCACGTGCTCGAGCGCACGCTGGGCTGACCGCAGGTTGCCCGATCCGTAGTCGAGGATCAGGACGTTGCGCGAGCTCACGATCCGGTGAGGGTCCCCTTCGTCGACGGCACGCCGACGACGCGGGGATCGCGGGTCACGGCATCGCGGAGCGATCGCGCCACCGACTTGAACTGCGCCTCGACGACATGGTGTGCATTGCGGCCAGAGATGACGCGCACGTGCAGGGTGATCTGGGCTGTCGCGACGATCGACTCCCAGATGTGACGGGTGAGCGTCGTGTCGTAGGAGCCGATGAGCTCGACGAGCTGCGGCTCTTCATGGACGAGGTAAGGCCGACCCGAGAGGTCGACCGCCGACTGCACGAGGCACTCGTCGAGGGGCACGAGGGCATCGCCGAACCGGCGCAGGCCCGAGCGGTCGCCGAGGGCCTCGTTGATCGCCTGGCCGAGCGCGAGCGAGGTGTCCTCGACCGTGTGGTGAGCATCGACCTCGAGATCGCCGGTCGTGCGGACGACGAGGTCGAGGCCGCCGTGCTTCGCGAGCTGGGCCAGCATGTGGTCGAAGAACGGCACGCCGGTCTCGATCTCGCTGGTGCCGGAGCCGTCGAGGTCCACCTCGACGAGGACCTGGCTCTCCTTCGTCGATCGCTCGACGCGGGCCGTGCGGTTCATGGGGAGCCTTCCTTGGGGGTCGTGTTCTTTTCGTTGGCATTCGTCATGCTCTGCCCGATGGCACCGAGGAGCGCGCGCCTGAACATGTCGTTCTCGCCCGGAGTGCCGATGCTTACGCGCAGCCAGCCGGCCGGCTCTGGCTGCCGGACGAGGACGCCCTGGTCGAGGAGTGCCTGCCACACCCGGTCGCGATCATCGACCCCGCTGAACATGATGAAGTTGGCATCGCTCGGTGCGACGACGAACCCCTGGGCCACCAGCCAGTCGCGTAGTCGGTCGCGCTCGTCGCGGAGCATCGCGACCTGTGACAGGAGCGCCTCGGAGTGCTCGAGGGCCGCGAGCGCAACCGCCTGGGTCACCGCCGACAGGTGGTACGGCAGTCGGACGACGCTGAGCACGGCAATGACCGAAGGGTCGGCCGCGACCGCATAGCCAAGCCTCGCCCCCGCGAGCCCGAAGGCCTTGCTCATGGTGCGGGTCACGACGAGATTCGGGTAGCGGCCCAGGAGCTCAAGGGCCGACGCCGTGCCGTCGCGGCGGAACTCGGCATAGGCCTCGTCGACGATGACCATCGCACCCTGCTCGAGGGCGACCTCCGCGATCGCCCGGAGATCCTCCTGCGGCAGCGCGGTCCCTGACGGGTTGTTCGGTGACGTGACGAGCACGAGGCTGGGATGCAGTTCGCGGATGGCTGGCAGCGCTGTCGCCAGGTCGACGCCGAATTCGGCATCCCTTGGGATGGCGGTGAATCCGGTGAAGGTGTCGCGCGCGTACTCGGGGTACATGGAGTAGGTCGGCGTGAAGGTCAGCGCGGAGCGGCCCGGGCCCCCGAAGGCGAGGAACAGGTGGTGCATCACCTCGTTCGACCCGTTCGCGGCCCACAACTGATCGACCCCGACTTGAGCCGAGGTCTCTGTGCTCACATAGTCGGCAAGGGCCTGCCTGAGCGCTGTCGCGTCACGGTCCGGGTAGCGGTTGAGGCCCGAGGCCACTGCCCGCACCGATTCGGTGATCGCATCGACGAGCTCAGCGGGCAGCGGGAAGGGGTTCTCATTGACGTTGAGCCGCGCTGGCACGTCGAGCTGGGGTGCGCCGTAGGACTGAACGCCGACGAGGTCTGGCCTGATCGGCAGGACGAACGACGCCCGGTCGAACGGTTCGCCGATCACGCGCCGAGGCCGCTGCGTGCCCGGGCCCTGATTGCGTCACCGTGACCGGGGAGGTCCTCCGCCTCGGCGAGCGCGACCACGTGCGGCGCAACCTCGGCGAGCGCCTGCTCGTCGTAGTCGATGATGTGAATGCCGCGGAGGAAGGACTGGACCGAGAGCCCGGACGAGTGCCGGGCCGACCCGGCGGTGGGCAGAACATGGTTGGAGCCGGCGCAGTAGTCGCCCAGCGACACCGGCGACCAGGTGCCGACGAAGATCGCCCCCGCATTGCGCACGCGCATGGCGACCTCGCGGGCATTGAGCGTGTGGATCTCCAGGTGCTCCGCGGCATAGGCCTCGATGACGCGCAGCCCGGCCTCGAGATCATCGACGAGGACGACCGCGCTCTGCACCCCCGCGAGCGCCTCCGTGATGCGCTCCCGGTGCTTGGTCAGCGCGACCTGCGCGGCCACCTCCGCATCGACGGCATCGGCGAGGGCCTCGGAGTCCGTGACGAGGAGGGCCGCGGCAAGGACGTCGTGCTCGGCCTGGCTGATGAGGTCTGCCGCAACATGCCTGGGAATGGCGTGCTCGTCGGCGAGGACGGCGATCTCGGTTGGGCCCGCCTCGCTGTCGATGCCGATGACACCCTGCAGTGCTCGTTTTGCCGCGGTGACGTAGATATTGCCCGGGCCGGTGACGAGGTCGACGGCCCGGCACTCGCTGCCATCCGGCAGCTCGACGCCGTAGGCAAGCATGGCCACCGCCTGGGCCCCGCCGACCGCGTAGACCTCGTCGACCCCGAGGAGCGAGCAGGCCGCTAGGACGGTGGGATGGGGCCAGCCGTCAAAGTCCTTCTGGGGAGGCGACACGACGACGAGTGACCCGACTCCAGCCACCTGCGCCGGCACCACGTTCATCACGACGCTGCTCGGGTACACCGCTCGCCCGCCCGGCACGTACAGGCCGACGCGGTCGACAGGGATCCAGCGCTCGGTCACGCTGCCGCCGGTCGCCACGAGGGTCGTGACGTCAGAGCGCCGCTGATCGGCGTGGACGAGGCGGGCACGCCGGATCGCCTCGAGCAGGGCTGCGCGCACCACGGGGTCGAGGTCACGCTCTGCTTCGGCGAGCCGATCGGCAGGGACGCGCAGGGTTGGGGGCGCGACCCCGTCGAGGGCGAGGCTCCAGCGATGGACCGCGGAGGCTCCCTCGTCTCGCACGTCGGCGATGATGGGCCGCACATGCTCCGCGGCATCCGCGACATCCATGACGGCTCGCGGGAGGATGGAACGCGGGTCAGTGGACGACCCCCGAAGGTCGATGCGCCGGATCACGAATGGCAGTTTACGCTGCGTCCGTGCCCTCGTCGCTTCCGCTGTTCCCGCTCAACGCGGCCCTCGTGCCCGGGCTCGTGCTCCCGCTGCACATCTTCGAGCCCCGCTACCGCCGCATGATCGAGGAACTCCTCGCTCGGCCTGAGGAATCAGACCGTGAGTTCGGGATCATCGCGGTGCGTGACGGCCGCGAGGTGGAATCCAGCGGAATCTCCGCGCTTCACGAGATCGGCACCACCGCAATCCTGCGCGGGGCGCAGGAGTACGAGGATGGCCGTTTTGACATCGTCACGACGGGCAACCGGCGATTCCGCCTCCAAGCGATCAGCCTGCCGCCCGGCGACCCGACGGCCACGTTCCTCGAGGGCGAGGTCGATTTCCTCGATGAGCCCGCCTGCGATCCAGCGCCCGAGCTCGTGGCCCAGGTGAGCCGCCTCTTCGCCCAGTACCGGGCCCTGCTCGGCCAGCAGATGTTCGGCGAGGAGATCCTCAGCCCCGCAGCACCCGATGACCAGGGCGACCTCGCCTACCTCGTGACGGCGTCAATGGTCCTGCCGGTCGCCGAACGCCAGCGGCTCCTCGCAGCCGTCGACAGCCGCGCCCGCCTCATCGAGGCCCGGAGCCTGCTCATCAGGGAGACCGGCCTCGTCACCATGCTGTCGTGCCTGCCGGCGCTCGACATCGCGAGCCCCGGCTATTGCCCCAACTAGCCGGCAATGGCGACCGGACCGGCGGCCACTCCCGCAACGCGCGAGCTCACCCGGCTCGGCATCCCGTTCACGCTCCACCCGTATCCGCATGATCCGTCCGTGCGATCCTTCGGCGACGAGGCGGCCAGCGCCCTCGGGCTCAGCACTGACGTGGTCTTCAAGACCCTCGTCACCCTCGTTGACGATTCCCCAGCCATCGCAGTGCTCCCGGTCAGCGGCCTGCTCGACATGAAGGCCTTCGCCGCGTCGTGCGGCGGCCGGCGCGCCGACCTCGCCGACCTCGCCCTCGCCCAGCGAATAACCGGGTACGTGATCGGCGGCATCAGCCCGATCGGCCAGAAACGGCCCCTTCGCACGGTCATCGACGAGCAGGCCTGGCTGCACGACGTCATCTACGTCTCAGGCGGCCGGCGCGGCCTCGACATCGGACTCGCCCCAGGCGACCTCGTCCGGGTGACGAACGCGGGAGTCGCGGCTATTGCCCGCGCTGGCTCCGCCTGAACTCCGCCCACCAGTCGGCGAACGCCACGACGGTCACGATCAGGGCCGCCGTGGCCGGCCAGACGAGCAGGATGGCTGGCATCGTCAGACTGAGCGGGGCCTCCACGACGACCTTGTCCTCGATGGTCGCGCTCAGTCCCGCGATGTCGACGGATCCCAGGCGGATTCCGACGGCCCACATGAGGGCCGATCCGATGGCGCCTGAGATGAGCGCGGCCCACAGGGATGAGAGCAGGTGCTCGCGGCGCATGTTGACCAGGCCGATCGTCACGGCCACGCCGGCGAGGCAGGCGAGCGCGGCATAGGAAACATCAGCCCCGATGTAGCCGTCGGGCTGATAGGTCGCCGGGAAGACAGAGTCCGGCCGCACCACCACCGAAACGCGAGGGGCCAGCCGCCACCACACCACCCCGAGGGCCGCACCGGCCACCAGCCCGATGACGATGCCGGCGGTGAGCACCGAGGTCGTGCGTCGCAGAAAGGTCACGTCGTCAAATCCGGCACGTCAGCATCTGCCTTTCATCAGCTCAGGCACATCGGTCCGAGCAGGGCCTTGAGATCGCCGTACAGCGAAGGAGAGGGGGTTACGCGCAACCTGTCGTCGAGTCGCAGCACCGTGGTTTGCGCGCCACCGGTGAGGTGCAGGTGCACCTCGGTCGTGCCCGGGTAGCCGGCGAGCACCAGCGCGAGCCGGTCGACGAGCGGGGAGATGCAGCGGCTGGACTGGAGGGAGATTCGGACCGGCCCCGAGGTGGCCTCGCTGAGATCAGGGGTCGTGACTTCCATCGCGATGACGCGCAGGGCTTCGTCGTCTCCCCGGTCCACGCGCGAGCGGACGATGACGACGGAGTCCTCGATAAGGCTCGTGCTGACCTGCGTGTACATCTGCGGGAACACCATGATCTCGACCGACCCCTCGAGGTCCTCGAGGGTGATGATCGCCCAGGCCGAGCCCTGCTTCGTGGTCTTGCGCTGGACCGTCGTGATGAGACCGCCGATGGTCACGATCGCTCCGTCGATCTTCTCGTCGATGAACAGCGAGGCAATGGTGCGCTCGGTCAACTGGGCGAGGATGTGCTCGGCTCCGTGCAGCGGATGATCGGAGACGTACAGGCCGAGCATGTCGCGCTCATGCGCGAGGAGCACGGACTTCTCCCACTCCCCCAGGGAAACCTCGAGCGGTGGGAGCAGCCCGCTCTCGGTGCCGCCTCCGAGGCCGCCGAACAGGTCGAATTGGCCGATGGCCTCCGAGCGCTTGATTTCGACGGCCGTGTCGACGACATGCTCATGGACCTGGACAAGGCCCTTGCGCGTGTGCCCGAGCGAGTCGAAGGCACCCGCCTTGATGAGCGACTCGACGACACGCTTGTTGCAGACCGAGGCGTCGACCTTCGCGATGAAGTCCTGGAAGTCATGGAATCGTCCGATGCGCCGACGGGTCGCGATGATGGAGTCGACGACATTCGCCCCGACATTTCGGATGGCGGACAATCCGAACCGGACATCGGTGCCGCGCGGGGTGAAGTCGAAGTCGGAGTCGTTGACGTCAGGGGGCAGCACCTTGATGCCCATGCGCCGGCTCTCGTTGAGGTAGACCGCCGACTTGTCCTTGTCGTCCTTCACCGAGGTGAGGAGTGCCGCCATGTACTCGGCCGGGTAGTTCGCCTTGAGGTAGGCGGTCCAGAAGGAGACGAGCCCGTAGCCGGCCGTGTGGGCCTTGTTGAAGGCATAGTCGGAGAAGGGGACGAGGATCTCCCAGAGGGTCGTGATCGCGCCCTCGCTGTACCCATTGGCCCGCATTCCATCGCTGAAGGGGACGAACTCCTTCTCGAGGATCTCCTTCTTCTTCTTGCCCATGGCCCGGCGCAGCAGGTCGGCGTTGCCGAGCGAGTAGCCCGCCAGCTTCTGGGCGATCGCCATGACCTGCTCCTGGTACACGATGAGGCCGTAGGTATCGCCGAGGATCTCGGCGAGCGGCTCCTCGAGCTCAGGGTGGATTGGGACGACCGGCTTTCGCCCGTTCTTGCGATCGGCGTAGTCGTTGTGCGCGTTCGCGCCCATCGGCCCGGGACGGTAGAGGGCGAGGACGGCCGAGATGTCCTCGAAGTTGTCCGGCTGCATCGATCGAAGGAGGGCGCGCATCGGCCCGCCGTCGAGCTGGAACACCCCCAAGGTGTCACCGGATGTGAGGAGGGCGTACGTGGCGGCGTCCTCGAGTGGCAGGTCCTCCAGCACGATGGTCTCCCCGCGGTTCGCGGAGATGTTGCGCAGGCAGTCGTCCAGGACGGTGAGGTTGCGCAGCCCGAGGAAGTCCATCTTGAGCAGGCCGAGCGCCTCGCATGCCCCCATGTCGAACTGGGTGATGACCGCGCCGTCCTGCTCGCGCCGCCACACCGGAATGACATCGATAAGCGGCTCGCGGCACAAGATCACGCCGGCCGCATGGACGCCGGGCTGCCGTTTCAGGCCCTCGAGCCCGCGGGCAGTGTCGACGATCTTTCGGGTGTCCGGGTCGGCCTCGTAGAGGTTTCGGAACTCGGCGGCCTCGGAGTACCGGCCGTCCTTCGGGTCGAACACGCCGGCGAGCGAGATGTCCTTGCCCATGACCGATGGCGGCATCGCCTTGGTGATCCGGTCACCGAGCGCATACGGATAGCCGAGGACCCGGGCACTGTCCTTGATCGCCGCCTTCGCCTTGATCGATCCGTATGTGATGATCTGCGCGACGCGCTCCTCGCCGTAGGTGGCGGTCGCGTAGCGGATCATGTCCGAGCGCCTGCGCTCGTCGAAGTCGATGTCGATGTCAGGCATCGAGATGCGCTCCGGGTTGAGGAATCGCTCGAAGAGCAGGCCGTGCCTGATCGGATCGAGCTCCGTGATGCCCAGGGCGTAGGCGATCATGGCCCCCGCCGCTGAGCCTCGGCCCGGTCCGACCCGGATGCCGGTCTCCTTGGCGTATCGCACGAGATCAGCGACGACGAGGAAGTAGCCCGGGAACCCCATCTGCATGACGACCCCGACCTCGTATTCCGCCTGACGGCGGACATCGTCGGGAATCTGGCCCTTGTAGCGGCGATGCAGACCGATCTCCACCTCTTTGATCAGCCAGGACTCCTCGCTCTCCCCATCCGGCACGGGGAAGACCGGCATGAGGCTCGCACCCTCGTTGAACTCGACGTGGCAGCGCTCGGCGATGAGCAGGGTGTTGCTCAAGGCCTCGGGCAGCTCCGACCAGACGCCGCGCATCTCCGCCGCCGTCTTCAGGTAGAAGTCGCGGGCGTCGAACCTGAACCGCTTCGGGTCGTCCATGGTCGTGCGCGTGCCGATGCACAGCAGGACATCGTGGGCGGCGGCGTCGTCGGCGTGGACGTAGTGGAGGTCGTTCGTCGCGACCAGCGGCAGGTCGAGGGTCCTGGCGATCTTCAGCAGGTCCTCGCGGAATCGGCGCTCGATGCCGAGTCCGTGGTCCATGAGCTCGCAGAAGTAATTACCCGCGCCGAGAATGTCGCGGAAGTCTGCCGCCGCTGCGAGCGCGCGGTCGTACTGGCCGGCCTGCAGCCAGCGGTTCACCTCGCCGCTCGGGCACCCGGTCGTGCCGATGAGGCCCTTGCCATAGCGCTCGAGGAGCTCCCGGTCGAAGCGCGGCTTGTGGTAGTACCCCTCGAGGCTGGCAAGGGACGAGAGCCGAAAGAGGTTGTGCATGCCCGGCGTGGTCTCGGCCCAGAGGGTCATGTGGGTGTAGCCGTGCTTGCCCCGGCCCGCGGTCGGATCCTCCGGGGTCCCCTCGTCAAAGCCGCCGCCGAAGTCGAAGGGACGCCGCTCAAATCGGCCCTGCGGCGCGTAGTAGCCCTCAAGCCCGATGATGGGATTGATCCCGAGCGAGGTCGCCTTCTTATAGAACTCGTAAGCGCCGTAGAGATTGCCGTGGTCGGTCATCGCGATGGCCGGCATCTTCAGCCGCTCGACCTGGGCCAGCAGGTCGGGGACCCGCGCTGCGCCGTCGAGCATCGAGTACTCGGTGTGGACGTGCAGGTGGACGAACTGATCCTCCACCGTCATGGGCCTACCCTAACTTTCTGAATCAGGCGCCCTCGCGCAGGCGCTCCAGGGCAATGTCCAGATCCTGCGGGTATTCGCTCGTCACGACAATGCGCTCGCCCGTCGCCGGGTGGTCGAACCCGAGCCGCAGGGCATGGAGCCACTGCCGCTCGAGACCGAGTTTCTTCGAGAGGGTCGGATCGGCCCCGTACGTGATGTCGCCCACGCACGGGTGCCGCATCGCCGAGACGTGGACGCGAATCTGGTGGGTCCGGCCGGTCTCGAGGTGCACCTCGACGAGCGAGCCATGCGCGAAGGCCTCGAGGGTCTCGTAATGGGTGACGCTGTCCTTGCCGCCCGCCACCACAGCGAAGCGGTAGTCACGGGAGGGGTGACGGTCGATCGGTGCGTCGATTGTGCCCCGGAGCGGATCGAGGAGCCCCTGCACGACCGCGTGGTAGTCCTTGTCGACCGTGCGCTCCTTGAACTGGCGCTTGAGCGAGGTGTAGGCCCGCTCGCTCTTTGCCACCGCCATGACGCCCGTCGTGCCGACATCGAGTCGGTGGACGATGCCCTGCCGCTCCTCGGCGCCGGATGAGGAGATCCGGTAGCCGGCGGCAGCGAGCCCCCCGACCACGGTCGGGCCCTCGAATCCCTCGCTGGGGTGCGCGGCAACGCCGACTGGCTTGTCGACGACCACGACATCGTCATCGTCAAACAGGATTCGCATCCCGGGAATCGGCTCGGCAACGACCTGTTTCGTCGGCGGTCGGTCGAGAGCCGACATGTTCACGGTGATGACCTGTCCCGCTGCGAGGCGCTGCCCCTTGTTCACCACGCGGCCGTCGACGAGGACACCGCCTCCGTCGAGGAATTCGGCTGTCTTCGTCCGCGACAGGCCGAGCATTCGCGTGAGCGCGATGTCGATGCGTTCGCCCTCGAGTCCCTCGGGGACGGGCAGCAGTCGCTCGGTCATGCAGTCGCCGCTCGGCCCTTGATCTCGATTCCGCGGATGCTGAGGAGCACCATGAGCCCGGCAGAGCCGA
>WLOY01000129.1 GCA_009699015.1 Actinomycetota bacterium
AAGCTGTTCGATGCAGCCGAACTGAAGAAGTACATGACCACGGAAGAACTCACCTCGGTAGGGATGGCGTAGACATGAGCTACATGGCGAAGTTCCGCCTCTGGCGCGGACCCCACGGCACCGGCGAACTGAAGGATTACGACGTCGAGGTGCAGGAGGGTGAGGTCGTGCTCGACGTCATTCACCGCATCCAAGCCGAGCAGGCCACCGATCTGGCGGTGCGCTGGAACTGCAAGGCCGGCAAGTGCGGCTCGTGCAGCGCCGAGGTCAATGGCCGGCCGCGGCTCATGTGCATGACCCGGATGAACACCTTCGAGGAGGCCGACACCATCACGGTGACGCCGCTTCGGGCATTCCCCGTCATCCGCGATCTCGTCACCGACGTGTCCTTCAACTACGCGAAGGCACGCGAGGTTCCTGCGTTCAAGCCGCCGGAGGGCCTCAAGCCGGGCGAGTACCGGATGGCCCAGGAGGATGTGGCCCGCAGCCAGGAGTTCCGCAAGTGCATCGAGTGCTTCCTGTGCCAGAACACCTGCCATGCGGTGCGCGACCACGAGGAGAACAAGACGAACTTCGCCGGGCCGCGCGTGCTCATGCGGGTCGCCGAACTCGACATGCACCCGCTCGACACGGTCGACCGCCAGAAGATGGCGCAGGACGAGCTGGGCCTTGGCTACTGCAACATCACCAAGTGCTGCACCGAGGTGTGCCCAGAGCACATCAAGATCACCGACAACGCGCTCATCCCGCTGAAGGAGCGTGTCGCCGACATCAAGTACGACCCGATCCGCTGGCTGGGCAGCAAGATTCGGGTGCGTGGCAGCAGTGACTGACGCTGGCGGCGCCCTGACGGAGTCGGGCCTGCCGCTCGCGGCGGTCTACGGCCCGCAGGCGCTCGCCGACTGGGATCCGCAGACGCAGCTAGGCGAGCCCGGCGAGTTCCCGTACACCCGGGGCGTCTACCCGTCGATGTACACGGGCCGGCCGTGGACCATGCGCCAGTACGCAGGGTTCGGCACGGCCGTCGAGAGCAACGAGCGCTACCGGCAGTTGCTGGCGGCCGGCACGACCGGGCTCTCGGTGGCGTTCGACCTACCGACCCAGATGGGCTACGACTCGGATCACCCGCTCGCCCACGGCGAGGTGGGCAAGGTCGGCGTCGCGATCGACTCGATCGATGACATGCGCATCCTGTTCGACCAGATCCCGCTCGACCAGGTGTCGACCTCGATGACGATCAATGCCCCAGCGGCGATCCTTCTCGTGCTCTACCAGCTCATCGCCGAGGAGCAGGGCATCACGGCTGACCAGCTGAACGGCACGATCCAAAACGACGTGCTCAAGGAGTACATCGCGCGGGGTACGTACATCTATCCGCCAGCGCAGTCACTGAGACTCATCACCGATATCTTCACTTACTGCCGCGCAGAGATCCCGCGCTGGAACACCATCTCCATCTCCGGCTACCACATGGCCGAGGCCGGTGCGACCCCCGTCCAGGAGATAGCCTTCACCCTCGCCGACGGCATCGCCTACGTCCAGGCGGCCGTCGATTCCGGGCAGGATGTCGATGAGTTCGCACCCCGGCTCGCGTTCTTCTTCGTCTCGCGCACGACGATCCTCGAGGAGGTCGCGAAGTTCCGCGCGGCCCGTCGGATGTGGGCCCACATCATGCGCGAGCAGTTCGGCGCGAAGAACCCGAAGTCGTGGATGCTTCGCTTCCATACCCAGACTGCCGGCGTGCAGCTGACCGCGCAGCAGCCGGAGATCAACCTCGTTCGCGTCGCGGTTCAGGGCCTCGCCGCAGTCCTCGGCGGCACGCAATCCCTCCACACGAATTCCTTCGACGAGGCGCTCGCGCTCCCGTCGCAGAAGGCAGCCCGCCTCGCCCTGCGCACCCAGCAGGTGCTCGCCTACGAGACCGACATCTGCGCGACCGTCGATCCCTTCGCGGGGTCGTACGTCGTCGAGTCGATGACCGACGAGATCGAGCGCGAGGCCCTCGCGCTCATCGAACGCATCACCGACATGGGCGGCGCCGTCGCGGCAATCGAGCAGGGGTTCCAGAAGGCCGAGATCGAGCGTTCGGCCTACGAGATCACCCAGCAGATCGACGCAGGGGTGCGCACCGTCGTCGGCATGAACAAGTTCACCGTCGACGAGCATGAGCATTACGAGCCGCTCCGGGTCAACCCGCTCATCGAGCAGGAGCAGGGCGCGCGCCTGGCGAAGCTGCGTGCCGAGCGCGACGGCGCCGAGGTAAGCCGACTCCTCGATGTGATCCGTGAGACGGCGAAGGGCGATGCCAACCTTCTGTATCCGATCAAGGAGGCCCTGAGGGCGCGGGCAACGGTCGGCGAGGTCTCCGATGCCCTCCGGGATGTCTGGGGTCAGTACCAGCCTGCCGATCGGTTCTGATGGGCGCGACGGGGGCGGCGGGCACCACGCCCCGTCGCGTGCTGCTCGACTGTGACCCCGGCCACGATGACGCGATCGCCATCATGCTCGCCGTGGCCGACCCGTCCATCGATCTCATCGCCGTCACCACCGTCGCCGGCAACGTCACCTTGGAGCACACGACCCGCAACGCCCTGCGGGTGCTCGATCTCATCGGACGCGACGATATTCCCGTAGCCGCCGGCCGCGATCGACCGCTGGTTCGCGATCTGTCGACGGCGGCCGTCATGCATGGCGAGAGCGGCTTGGCCGGGCCCCTTCCCGTCACCCCGAGCCGAGGCCCGTCCGACCTGACCGCGATCGACATGATCGAGCAGGTCTTGAGCGCGGCCGACGAGCCCATCACCCTCGTCGCAACGGGGCCGCTCACGAACATGGCCGACGTCGTCGAGCGACTCCCGCACCTGCATCACATGATCCGAGAGCTCGTCATCATGGGTGGCGCCGTCGACCTCGGCAACTGGACCCCGGCGGCGGAGTTCAACATCTGGGTCGACCCCCATGCCGCGGACATCGTCTTCCGGGCAGCATGCGTGCCGGGCGGCGAGCGCACCGGGATCCCGCTGACGATGATCGGGCTCGAGGTGACCCATCGCGCCTGGCTTACCGATGAGCATGCCGACCTGCTGCGTGACACGGGTGGTGTCGGCGCGTTCATCGCCGAGCTGCTCGATCACTTCGTCGGATTCCACCAGGAGCGGTTCGGCTGGGAGGGCGCGCCGATCCATGACGCCGTGACGATCGCGCACCTCATCGATCCGACCCTCGTGTCGGCCCTGCCCATGAATGTCCAGATTGAAACCGAGTCGGCCCTGTGCATCGGGCGCACGGTTGCCGACCGCTGGTCGGTCACCGGCCTGCCGGCGAACGCGCTCGTGGGCCTCGACATCGACCGTAACCGATTCGTAACCATGTTGGTCGACCGAATGAAACACATTGGGTCCGCTTCGCGGTGAGTGGTTGGTTAGGGTGAGCGTAGGCCGCGTCGAACGTCGTCCGCGGCCATCAACTAAGGAGATCAATGAAGACCAACGTGAAGATCGCAGCAGCGGTGTTCGCCGTTGCTGCACTCGGCCTCGCCGGGTGCGGGGGCAGCAGCACCTCGACTGAATCGTCGGCAGCGCCGGCCGCTAGCGAAGCCGCCAGTGCGCCCGCGGCCAGTGCGCCTGCTGCTGCAGCGCTGAAGGCATGCGAGGTCACCGATGTCGGTGGCGTCGATGACAAGGGCTTCAACCAGAAGGCCTACAAGGGCGTCACGGACGCAGCGGATCAGCTTGGCGTCGAGGCAATCGTCCTCGAGTCGCAGGCCGAGACCGACTACGCCCCGAACATCCAGGCATTCGTCGACCAGGGCTGCAACGTCGTCGTGACGGTCGGCTTCCTGCTCGGAGACGCGACCATGACGGCCGCGAACGCCAACCCCGACATCCCCTTCACCATCGTGGACTACGCCTACGGTGAGAACGAGGATGGCACCCCGATGATCACGAATAACAACGTGCTCGGCCAGGTCTTCAACACCGACGAGGCCGCGTTCCTCGCGGGCTACCTCGCCGCTGGCACCACGAAGTCCGGCAAGGTCGGCACCTTCGGTGGCATCAACATCCCGCCGGTGACGATCTTCATGGACGGCTTCTACTACGGCGTCCAGAAGTACAACGCCGACAACGGCACCAATGTCGAGGTTCTCGGCTGGGACCCGAAGACGCAGAAGGGCCTGTTCACCGAGAACTTCGAGAAGCTCGATGACGGTCGCACCTTCGCCCAGAACCTGGTCGACGAAGGCGCTGACATCGTCATGCCCGTCGCCGGCCCGGTTGGCCTCGGTTCCGCAGCGCTCGCAACCGAGCTCGGCACCGACAAGCTGATGATCATCGGCGTCGACAGCGACCAGTACGAGAGCGACACCGCGAACCAGGGTGTCTACCTCACATCGGTCCTGAAGAACATGGACGTCACGACGTTCAATGCGATCAAGTCCGTCGTCGATGGCACGTTCGCGGGCGGTGTCACCGTTGGCACGCTCGCCAATGGCGGCGTCGGCCTCGCCCCGTACCACGATATGGATTCCATGGTCTCCCCGGAGCTCAAGGAGCAGATGACGGCACTTCAGGTCGGCATCATCGATGGCTCGGTCAGCGTCAAGGGCTAGTCGTTTATCGGCTCCACGTGAGTCCAGGGAAGGTGGGGTTCGAACGCATCGAACCCCACCTTCGCCTGTATCCGGGGGCCAATCCGGATAGCGTGTGCCGCACGGCCAGCGCGTGAGGAGAGGATGAGGCGTGGAACTTCAGCTGCGGGGCATCACCAAGCGATTCCCCGGGGTGCTCGCGAATGACGACGTGAGCCTCACCGCCCGATCCGGCACGGTCCTCGCCCTCATCGGCGAGAATGGCGCCGGCAAGAGCACCCTCATGAACGTCCTCTCGGGCCTGTACAGGGCTGATGGCGGTGAGATCCTCATCGATGGCGTGCACCAGACCTTCCGCGATCCGGGTGACGCAATCAAGGCCGGCATCGGCATGGTGCACCAGCATTTCATGCTCGTCCCCGTCTTCTCTGTGTACGAGAACGTCATCCTCGGCGTCGAGCCGACCAAGGCCGGGGGAGTGCTGAACCGGCGTGAGGCGCGCCGTGAGGTGAAGGAGATTTCCGAGCGCTACGGCCTTGCCGTCGATCCCGACGCCAAGATCGAGGATCTCCCCGTCGGCATCCAGCAGCGGGTCGAGATCATCAAGGTGCTCCTTCGGGGCGCGAAGATCCTCGTGTTCGACGAGCCGACCGCGGTGCTCACCCCGCAGGAGGTCGAGGAGTTCTTCGGCATCGTCGCCGAGCTCAAGGCTCGCGGAGCGACGATCATCTTCATCACCCACAAGCTCAAGGAGGCCCTCGCGGTCGCCGATGACATCACGGTGCTCCGCGGTGGCAGGGTCGTCGGTCACGCGGACCCGAAGACGGCGACCCCGGAGGACCTCGCCTCGATGATGGTCGGCCGCGAGATCGACCTGACGGTCGACAAGGAGCCAGGTACCCCAGGGCGCACCGTGCTCGAGCTCACCGATGTCACGATGGTCGACGACTATGGCCGGCCGCTCCTGAACAAGGTGAGCCTTTCGGTCGCGGCGGGCGAGATCGTCGGGATCGCCGGCATCCAGGGCAATGGCCAGACCGAGCTCGTCGAGGCGATCACCGGGCTGCTCCCGATAGCGAGCGGCCGGGTCGAGTTCGATGGCAACGACATCTCGGGCGCCAGCGTCCGCTCGCGGCATATGCGAGGCATCGCCCATGTGCCCGAGGACCGCAATGACATGGGGATGGTGAGCTCGTTCACCGTCAAGGACAACCTCATGCTCGACTCCTACTACACTGCGCCGTTCTCGAAGGGAGGCCGGCTGCAGCGCGACCACATCGTCGAGGCGGCGCTCGGCCTCGTCGAGGCGTACGACGTCAGGCCACCGCTCATCGAGAACACCGGCGGGGCGCTCTCGGGCGGCAACGCGCAGAAGATGATCGTGGCCCGCGAGTTCAGCCGCGATGTCCCGCTCGTCATCTGCGCCCAGCCCACCCGAGGCATCGACGTCGGCTCGATTGAGTACATCCACGAGCAAATCGTCCGCAAGCGCAACGAGGGCAAGGCGATCCTCATCGTCTCGACCGAACTCGACGAGATCTTCGCTCTCTCCGACCGCATCCTTGTCATGTACGACGGCAAGATCGTGGCCGAGCGGCTCGCAGGCGATACCACCCCGACGGAGATTGGGCTCTTCATGGCAGGAAAAGGCTCATGACAGAAGGTCAGACGCCCGAGGCCGGGGCCTCCGTCGTCCAGGAGCAGCCCTCTGCAGCCGGCAAGCCCTCGCCACCTGAGGAGCGGTCCTTCGTCCAGCAGTTGTCGACCAGCGTGAACTGGCGCACGGGGCTGCTCATCCCGTTCCTCGCCGTCGTCACCGCACTCATCATCGGCGCGATCCTCATCATGCTCACCGGGTCGAGCTTCGGTCAGACCGTCGAGGCCTACGCAGCCCTCCTGCAGGGGTCCGTCGGATCGGTCAAGGCCATCTCGGAGACGCTGACTGCGGCGACCCCGCTCATCCTCGCGGGCCTGTCGGTCGCGATCGCCTTCCGCGCGGGCCTGTTCAACATCGGCGGTGAGGGGCAGATCCTCATCGGCGGCATGTTCGCGGTCTACGCAGGCTTCAGCATCACCGGCCTGCCGATCTACGTCCACCTGCCGATCGCCCTGCTCGCCGGGATCATCGGCGGGGCGATCTGGGGGTTCATCCCGGGCCTGCTCAAGGCGAAGACCGGCGCTCACGAGGTCATCGTCACGATCATGCTCAACTACATCGCGCTCCGCCTCGTCGACTTCTTCCTCAAGACGGAGCTGTTCCAGCGCGAGGGCCGCAACGACCCGGTGTCGAAGACCGTTGAGGCGTCCGCCCAGCTCACGCAGCTCCTCGGCTGGATGAACCCCGCCTTGCGCGTTCACCTCGGGCTCATCGTGGCGCTCATCGCGGCCGGGTTCATCCACTGGCTGCTCTTTCGCACGACGACCGGTTTCGAGTTCAGGGCCGTGGGCGCGAACCCGAACGCTGCCCGCTACGCCGGCATGTCGATCACGAAGGTCTACATCCTCGTCATGATGATCGCCGGCGGGCTCGCGGGCCTAGCCGGCTCCGGGCAGATCCTCGGGGTCCTCGACAGGGCGACCCCGGGATTCTCCGCGAACCTCGGATTCGACGGCATCGCGGTCGCGCTGCTCGGCCGGTCGAACCCGTGGGGGGTCGTAGCTGCGGCGGTGCTGTTCGGCGGCCTTCGGGCGGGCGGGCAGCAGATGCAAGTGTCCGCTGATGTCGGCATCGACCTCATCGCGGTGATCCAGGCGCTCATCATCATGTTCGTGGCAGCACCGGCGCTCATCACCGCGCTCTACCGGCTCAAGACTCCCGCCGTCTCCACCCAGATCAGCAAGGGATGGGCATCATGAATCAGGCGAGCGCACCCGCGCCGCGGGAAAGCTACGAGCTCACCGGCAAGCGCACGAAGGAGCTGACGAAGCGCCAGATCCGCAAGGCCCGCATCTCGGGGATCGTCCTGCTCCTGCTCTCCGGCCTCGTCATGCTCGTCTTCGTCCCGGCGGTGAGCGGGGTCTCGACCTTCGGGCTGAGCACCCCGGACGATGCGATTCAGCTCGACTCGCTCGCCGTGCCGTCGGCGGGCTCGCTGTGGGTGCTCTCCGCGGTCCTTGCCTTCCTCGGCGCCACGCAGTTCTTCCGCGGGTTCCAGGGCAAGACGACGATCATCCTCGGCATCTCGTTCGGGGTGTTCGCGATTGCCCTCATGGTGTGGGCCGCCTCCGGCCAGGAGTTCTCCCTCATCAGCATGCTCGTCGCGACAGTGTCGCGGTCGACCCCGATTGCGCTGGGCGCCCTCTCTGGCATCCTGTGCGAGCGCTCCGGGGTCGTGAACATCGGCATCGAGGGGATGCTCCTCGGAGGGGCCTTCACCGGCGTGGTCATGGGCTCCCTGCTCGGCGGCTGGGTCGGGCTGCTCGCGGCGACCCTGACCGGCGGCGTCCTCGCGCTGCTCCTCGCGGTGCTCGCCGTGAAATTCCGGGTCGACCAGATCATCATCGGCGTCGTCATCAATATCCTCGTGCTCGGCCTCACCTCGTTTCTGACCGCGCAGGTGCTCGTGAAGAAGCCGGAGCTGAACGACGCCCCGATCTTCGCGGCGGTGAAGATCCCGATCCTGGGCGACATCCCGATCATCGGGCCGATGTTCTTCGACCAGACGATCATCGTCTACGGCATGTTCTTCCTCATCGGGAGCGTGACGTATCTGCTCTTCCGTACCCGCTGGGGCCTGCGTACCAGAGCGGTCGGTGAGAACCCGAAGGCTGCCGACAGCCTCGGCGTGAGCGTGGCGAAGGTCCGCTATCTCGCGGTCATCTATGGCGGCATGGTCGGTGGCTTCGCTGGCGCTTGGTTCACCCTCGGTTCGGTCGGCAGGTTCGACGAGAACATGACGGGCGGACGCGGGTTCATCGGCCTCGCCGCCATGATCTTCGGGGCCTGGAACCCGATCGGGGCCTTCCTTGCCGCCCTCATCTTCGGGTTCTCGGAGTCGCTGCAGCAGAAATTCGCGCTGCTCGACATCCCGATCCCGAGCGAGTTCCTCGCCATGGCGCCGTATCTCGTCACGATCGTCGTCGTTGCCGGCGTGGTCGGCCGGGTGCGTCCGCCGGCCGCCGATGGCCAGCCCTACGAGAAGCAGTAGTCGTGGCTGACATCGACTGGGATGCACTCACCGCCGAGGCGGTGACCGTCATGAACCGCGCCTACGCCCCCTACTCGAAGTTCAAGGTCGGGGTCGCAGGGCTAATGGACGACGGCCGCATCGTCGTCGGCTGCAATGTCGAGAACGCCTGCTACGGCATCGGCCTGTGCGCCGAGTGCGGGATGGTCTCGAGCATCCACGCGACGGGCGGCGGCAAGCTCGTGGCGATCGCGTGCGTCGACCAGCATGGCGAGGCGCTCATGCCGTGCGGGCGCTGCCGCCAACTGCTGTGGGAGCACGGCCGGCCCGGCAGCCTCATCCGCACGCCCGAGGGCATCTTGACCCTCGCCGACATCCTCCCGCAGGCCTTCGGCCCGCAGGATCTCATCGATCGAGCAGAGGACCGCATCCACCGTGGTTGAGCCGTACGCCGCCGTCGACATCATCCGGGCCAAGCGTGATCGGGGCACGCTGAGCCCCGAGCAGATCGACTGGGTGATCGATGCCTATGTGCGAGGCGTCGTTGCCGAGGAGCAGATGGCCGCCCTCGCGATGGCGATCCTCCTCAATGGCATGGACGAGGCAGAGATCGTGCGCTGGACCGACGCGATGATTCGCTCGGGCGAGCGGATGGACTTCACGACGCTTGAGCGTCCGACCATCGACAAGCACTCGACCGGCGGGGTCGGCGACAAGATCACCCTCCCGCTCGTGCCGGTCGTCGCGGCGTGCGGCGCTGCCGTGCCGCAGCTCAGCGGCCGCGGCCTGGGCCATACCGGCGGCACGCTCGACAAGCTCGAGTCGATCAGCGGCTGGCGGGCGAACCTCACGAACGATGAGATGTTCGAAGTGCTGCGTGCCACCGGCGGCGTCATCTGCGCGGCTGGCCCGGGCCTCGCCCCCGCCGACAAGAAGCTCTATGCGCTGCGCGATGTGACCGGCACGGTCGAGGCGATCCCGCTCATCGCATCGAGCATCATGAGCAAGAAGATCGCCGAAGGCGCCGGGGGATTGGTGCTCGACGTGAAGACCGGGTCGGGTGCTTTCATGTCCGACCCGGCGCAGGCGAGGCTGCTCGCTCAGACGATGGTGAAGATCGGGCTCGATTCGGGGGTCAACACGCGTGCCCTCATCACCGCGATGGACGTGCCCCTCGGGCTCACGGTCGGCAATGCGCTCGAGGTGCGCGAGTCGGTCGAGGTGCTCGCGGGCGGCGGCCCGTCCGATGTCATCGAGCTCACGATCACCCTCGCCCGCGAGATGCTCGACCTCGCCGGCATCACCGGGGTCGACCCGGCGAAGACCCTGCAGGACGGCTCCGCGATGGATGTCTGGAACCGCATGATCCGGGCGCAGGGCGGCGACCCCGAGGCCCCGCTGCCCACCGCGCGTCACACCCATGAGGTCGTCGCCGAAGCAGACGGCACCATGACCGAGCTCGATGCACTCAAGGTCGGCATCGCGGCATGGCGCCTCGGCGCCGGCCGGGCTCGCAAGGAGGATTCGGTGTCGCTCGGTGCGGGCATCGAGATCCACGCCAAGCCGGGCGACACCGTCACCGCCGGCATGCCA
>WLOY01000013.1 GCA_009699015.1 Actinomycetota bacterium
GAGTTGCTCGAGCGCCTGTGCTGGCGAGACGATCGGGCTGAAGATGCGCGGGTTGGTTGTGATGCTCAAGAACTCATGGATGCACGGCCAGGGAATGGCCCAAGCCGCATGTGCAATCGCGAGACCTTCGAGGACTGTTGCGGCCGTTGAGTGATTCGGATGATTCTGCATGAGGGCCGGCACCAGAACATTGGTGTCGACGCCAATCACAGTCGATCCCCGCGAGAGAGATCAAGAATCTCCTGCCAGGTCATGTTGGCTGCTTCGGCAGTTAGTGCCCCCGGAACGGACGCATCGCGCCAAATGTAAGGGCGGACTCGGCTCCTGGAACGCAGGACTTCGTGGAGGCCCTCCTCGAGCAGAGACTTCATGCTGCAGCCCTCACGATGAGCGAGGTCCTTTATCTCTTCGAGGAGAGCATCGTTGATCTCGACGGTCGTCTTCATACGAAAATGCTAGGTGGCCCATAGATATGGGTCAAGAGCCTTGGGGGCGAAGTCAGCGAGCGTTGCCGATCCGGCGCACGAGCGCTCGCGGTGAATGACGAAGCAGCACCCCCATCGCCTTGTACTGGCTGCCGGTGACGCTCAGCACCTTGCCACGATCGACATCGCGCATCGCTTTCGCGGCGACCCTGTCGGCGTCGAGCCACATCCACCCGGGCACGCTGCCCATGTTCATGTCGGCACGTTCGTGGAATTCGGTATGGACGTAGCCGGGGCACACCGCCGTGACACTGACCCCGAGCGGTGCGACCTCGCCGGCGAGGCCCTCCGAGAACACGGTGACCCATGCCTTCGCTGCCGAGTAGGTACTGCCGGTCAGCCAACTCGCCACGCTGCTCACATTCACGATGGCACCCTCGCCGCGCTCGCCCATCGAGACGGCCGCCGCGTGGCTGAGGCGCATGACCGCGATGACGAGGACATCGACCATGCGCTGCTCGTCGCTGATCTCGCCGCGGGTGAATCGGGCCTTGACCCCGAAGCCGGCGTTGTTCACAAGCACAGCGATCGGCCGGTCTCGGTCCAGAAGTCGCTGCTCGACAACGCTGAGCTGCTCCCGATCCGAGAGGTCTGCTGGGAGGACCTCGACCGTCACCCCGTGGGCACTCGAGAGCGACTCCGCGAGGGCCGCAAGGCGATCCTCGTCGCGTGCGACGAGGACAAGGTCGTGACCCTTGGAGGCGAGGAGCCGGGCAAAGGCTTCCCCGATGCCTGAGGTGGGACCGGTGACAAGGGCGGTGCCGGGGACTCGCATGGCTCATCCTCACACCTCAAGCACGGTCTCCTTTCGGGACCCGGGCTTTGTCGATCCCGGACGTACCGTCGGTGAATGCAGTGGGGGAGAGGGCGCTCGGGTGCAGCCGTCGGCGGAACGTGGCTTGCTGTCGCGTCGGCGCTTGTCGCGTCGGTCCTTTTCGCAGCCGTCCCGGCGACCGGCGCAACGGATCCCTTCGAGCGGGTGACCCGCGTCATCAACGGCATCGAGGCGGGTGAGGGGCAGTACGGATTCGTCGTCGCGCTCCTCAGCACCGATCGGCTCGCGATCGATGGCGCCTACCAGTCGCAGTTCTGCGCGGGCACGCTCACGACCGCCACGACGGTAGTCACGGCCGGCCACTGCGTCGTTGATCCGGCAACCGGGATCCGGGCGCGCACGGATCAGCTCCTCGTGGGCGTCGGACGCAGCCTGCGGTCGGATGCCCTGCGTATGGTGCCCATCGCGTCGATCGCCGTGCATCCGGGCTTCCGGCAGGTGAGCTGGGCCAATGACATCGCTGTCATCACCCTGGCCGAGCCGGTCGCTGAGGTGGCCGCGCTCACGCCGGTGCAGTCGTTCGAACGGCAGCAGTACACCTCGGCGGGCACTGCAGTGACCGTGTTCGGGTGGGGTAATGCGGTCGCGGGGGGCAACGCCTTCCCGGAGGCCCTGCGAACGGGATCCCTCGTCGTGTTCCCGGACAGGGCGTGCAGCCGGGAGGGTCGCTATGAGGTCGGGGGAATCGACTTCGTCGGGTATTCGCCGGCGGACGCCGATCGCGCGACGATGCTGTGCGCAGCGGGCGTGACCGCCTCGGGGCAGATCATCGACTCCTGCCAAGGGGATTCTGGCGGCCCCCTCGTTGCTGGAACGGGCGCCCTCATGCGACTGGTCGGGATCGTGAGCTGGGGGGAGGAGTGCGCCACGAGGCGTCCGGGCGTCTACACCCGAATATCGGCGATGACCGAATTCCTTGCGTCGAATGGGGCCCTCGTGATCCTCCCGCCGACGATCGCGCCCGCCATCGCCGTTCAGGCGCTCTCCGGATCGATCCGAGTCACCTTCACCCCTGCGGCCGATGGTTCCTCGGTTGAGACGTTCGCGGCCACCGCCACGAGCAGCGTCACCAATGTGACGACCCCGTGCTTCGCCCCGGTTCGAAGCGACGGAAAGCCGGCAGGCTGCACCATTAGTGGACTCGTCAATGGCGAGGCCTACGCGGTCTCCGGCATCGCAGCGAACGCGATCGGCGATTCGCCGCCTGCCTCCCCGATACCGGCGACACCGTTGGAGGCGGTTGTTTCACGTTAGGTGACGTACCGTGTGAGCATGGCTTGGGCGATGCGTGCCACGACCACGGCGGCGGCGCTCGTGGGCGCACTGGCGCTTGTCGTTGCCCCGGCCTCAGGACTCCCTGCTTCGGCTGACGGCGCCAGACCGCGGGTCGTCAACGGTCAACCCACCGTGGCCGGCCAATTTCCGTTCGTCGTCGCCCTCGTCGATGCTGCGAGGTTCGAGCGGGAGGGCGCTTTCCAGGCGCAGTTCTGCGGCGGGTCGCTCACCACCCCGACGACGATCGTCACGGCAGCCCACTGCATCGTCGATGAGAAGACCGGCCGGCAGGACGACGCATCGTCGATGCTGGTGGCGATTGCCGAGAACCTCAAGGCCGCTGACATCCGGGTAGTGCGCGTGTCCTCCATCGCGGTCCATCCTGAGTACGACCCCGTGATGGTGAAGAACGATGTCGCCGTGCTCACGCTCAGCGAGCCCGTCACTGACATCCCGATCATCATGCCGATGCGCCCTGGTGACGTCGCCGACTACCTTGTGCCGGGCGCGCCTGTGACCGTCGTGGGGTGGGGGAATCAGTCGATCAACGGCAGTTCCTATCCGGAGGCGATGCGCCTAGGCGCCCTTGTGGTCTTCCCGGATGGCGCCTGCGGCCGAAACGAGCCGTACACGATCGGTTCAATCACATTTGACGGGTTCAACTGGGACGAGGCCAAGCCCGCCCTCATGATCTGCGCCGCGGGAGTGACGGAGGCCGGCAAGGTCATCGATGCCTGTCAGGGTGACTCTGGGGGCCCGCTCGTCGGTGGCGAAGGCGCTGCGCTGCGACTCGTCGGAGTGGTGAGCTGGGGCGAGGACTGTGGAACCAGGCATCCGGGGGTCTACACCCGGATCGTGGCGATGACCGATTTCCTCATGGCCCAGAATGCGATTTCAACCCTTGCCCCAACCCTTGCACCAGTGCTCGGCATCGACGTGCTCTCGGGAGGCCTGCGGGTGACATTCGCGACCACGTCGGACGGCTCAGCGATCGGCACGTTGGCCGCCACGGCAACCGACCCTGCTACCGGTGCCACGGCAAACTGCTTCGCCACACCGCGCCGTGACCGCCTATCGCCGTTCTGCACGATCACCGGTCTCGCGAATGGAGCCACATACAGCGTGTCGGGTATCAGCGCGAATACACTCGGCAATTCGCCCCCCGCCGCGCCGGTTGCCGCGGTGCCGGCCGCGGTGCCGATTCCCGGGGCTATCCGCGCAGTCTCGGTGTCATCGGGCGGACAGGCGCGGTTCCGGGTGGGCGCCAGTGACGGGAATGGCGCTGCCATCTCCTCGGCCCGGGTCGATTGCGTTCCCGTCGCCGGCGGCGCGACCCGCAGTGGCCGGGTGGTCAAGGGGGCTTCCCTCGTGACTCGCCTCGCGGCGCAGCGTTACGCGTGCGCGGTCGTGGTGGCCAACACGGTTGGCGAGGCCCGTTCGAATCCGCGCCTCGTCGTCGGACGTCGCTAGTCGCACACGCGCGCGTCAGTCGCGGTAGCCGGGGTTGACCCGGTCGAGGCGACGCAGCAGGCCCGGCCAGGCGAGGTCGCCGCCCATGCCCTTGAGCACGAGGTCGATGTTGCTCGCGACCCCGACGAGGATCGCCGGGTGGACGGGGATGAGCTCGCCACCGCCGGATTGAGCGAGCACCTGGATCTCGCAGGCCTTCTGCAGGTTGTACATGTAGAGGAACGCATCGGCGATGCTCTCGCCGACGGTGAGCAGGCCGTGGTTGCGCAGGATGAGGCTGCTGTTCATCCCGAGGTCGTTCACGAGCCGGGGCTTCTCGGCATCGAGGAGGGCGATCCCCTCGTAGTCGTGGTATCCGATAGACGCGAGCGCGACCGTCGCCTGCTGCGAGATGGGGAGGAGTCCGCCGGCCTGGGCGCTGACGGCCACGCCAGCGGCGGTGTGGCTGTGGAGCACGCACGAGACGTCCTCGCGTGCGGCGTGGATCGCGCTGTGGATGACGAATCCGGCGGGGTTCACCGGGTAGTCGCTCGGCTCGACTTTCGTGCCCTCGCCGTCGACCTTGATGAGACTGCTCGCCGTGATCTCCTCGAACAGCATCCCGTAGGGATTGATGAGGAAGGCGTGGTCACGGCCCGGCACTCGGACGGAGATGTGCGTGAAGACGAGGTCATCCCAGCCGTAGAGGGCCATGAGCCGGTAGCAGGCGGCAAGGTTGGTGCGCAGGGCGATTTCTGTCAGGTCCGTGGCCATGAAATGGAGTATCACAGGGGAACGGTGGTGCCGTCCCCGGAAGCATGAAGGGATCGTCGAATTTCGGGACTTCTCGCGCTCGGGCTCCAACGGTGACAAAGTAGTGCCCGGCGGCAGCCAGAACGGCTAGTGCCCGGCGGCAGCCAGAACGGCTAGTGCCCGGCGGCAGCCGGGACGGCGCCCCGACATCCTGAGAGGCTGGACGCATCGTGAGCAGGTTGAACGGAAAGGTCGCGATCGTTACTGGGGCCAGTCGTGGCATCGGGCTGGCAATCGCCGCGCGACTCGTTGACGAGGGTGCGCGGGTGATGATCACCGCGCGTAAGCCCGAGGCCCTCGCGGAGGCGGTGACTTCGCTGGGCGGCGCCGCCCATGCCCTCGCGGTCGCTGGGAAGAGTGACGACGAGGCCCATCAGGACGAGACGATCCGCGCGACGCTCGAGGCGTTCGGCAGCATCGACCTGCTCGTGAACAACACCGGGATCAACCCGGTCTACGGCCGGATGATCGATCTCGATCTCGCAGCCGCCCGCAAGATCGTCGAGGTGAACTGCCTCGCGGCCCTGTCGTGGACCCAGCGGGCCCATCGTGCATGGATGGCCGAGCACGGCGGGGCCGTCGTCAATGTCTCGTCTGTCGCAGGGCTCAGGCCCGCGCCCGGTATCGGCTTTTACGGGGCGAGCAAGGCGATGCTCTGCCACATCACCGAGGAGCTCGCCGTCGAACTGGCACCGGGCGTGCGGGTCAATGCCGTGGCACCAGCCGTCGTGAAGACCGCGTTCGCGGCCCCGCTCTTCGAGGGTCGCGAGGATGACGTCGCTGCCGGCTATCCGCTGAAGAGGCTTGGCGAGCCGCAGGACATCGGATCCGTCGTCGCCTTCCTCCTCTCGCCCGATGCCGCGTGGATCACCGGCCAGACGATCGTCATCGATGGCGGGCTCACGCTGACCGGAGGCCTGTGACGGTGGGCCTCCTTGATGTTCGCGATCAGGGTGTCGTCGTCACTGGAGCCGGCCGGGGTATCGGCCTAGCCATTGCCGCGAAACTCGCCGAGGAGGGCGCACGCGTCGTTGTAAACGACCTCGATGCCGCCGAGGCTCATGAGGCCGCCGCTGAGATCGGCGCGTTCGCCATCCCAGGTGACGCCGCGAGCGAGGAGGGGGTCGACGCGCTCATCACCGCTGCCCGCGCCCACCTCGGCGACATTGACATCTACTTCGCCAATGCCGGCACCGCCATCGGCGTGGGTCTCGACAGCACCGAGGAGGCGTGGGCAACCGCGCTCGAGGTCAACGTCATGGCGCATGTCCGGGCGGCCCGCCTTCTCGTGCCCTCATGGCTCGAGCGCGGTGGCGGACGCTTCGTCGTCACGGCGTCTGCTGCCGGACTCCTCGCGACGGTCGGGAATGCCCCCTACTCGGTGAGCAAGCATGCTGCCGTGGGCTTCGCCGAGTGGCTCTCGATCACCTACGGCCATCGCGGCATCACCGTGCAGGCCATCTGCCCGCAGGGGGTCACGACCCGGATGCTCGACGAGGCCGGCCCGTTCAAGGAGCTCCTCACTCGCGACGGCGCGCTGAGCGCTGAGCAGGTTGCCGAGTCGGTCTGGCAAGGCCTGCAGGAGGGTGATTTCCTCATCCTTCCCCACCCCGAGGTTCGCGAGTACTACGTGAGCAGGGCCGCCCACACTGATCGCTGGCTCGGTTCCATGCGGCGCATCCAGCGCAAAGTCGACGAGGGGAGCGTGGGCTGATGCTCGCCTGGCAGGTACTTGAGCTCGGTGAGCCGATCGACGTGATGCAGTTGCGTGAGGCGCCGGACCCCGTGCCCAACCCGGGGCAGATCCTCGTGCGAGTCCGGGCCTCGGCCGCCAACTTCCCCGATGTCCTCATGTGCCGCGGGATGTACCAGGTGCGCCCCGCGATGCCCTTCAGCCCCGGCGTCGAACTATGCGGCGAGGTGGTCGCCCTCGGCGAGGGCGTGAGTCGTTTTGCTTTCGGAGACAGGGTCATCGGGGCCTCGGTCCTGCCCCACGGCGGCTTCGCCGAACTCGCGATCATGAACGAGGCGACCACGTACCCGGCGCCCGTGTCGCTTGATGACGCCGAGGCGGCAGCGTTCTACCTTGGCTATCAGACCGGCTGGTTCGCCCTTCATCGCCGTGCGCACCTGCAGCCGGGCGAGACGCTGCTCGTCCACGCCGCGGCGGGCGGGGTCGGCAGCGCAGCCGTGCAGCTTGGCAAGGCCGCGGGCGCCCGGGTGATCGGGGTCGTCGGTGGTCAGGACAAGGCGCAGGTGGCGCGCTCGCTCGGGGCCGATCTGGTGATCGACCGGCTGAGCGAGGACTTCGTGGCGTCCGTGAAGGAGTTCACGGACGGACGCGGCGCCGATGTGGTGTTCGACCCGGTCGGCGGGGATGCGTACCACCGCTCGACCAAGTGCATTGCCTTCGAGGGCCGGATCATCGTCGTCGGATTTGCGGGCGGCGAGGTCCAGAGCACGGCCCTGAGCCACGCGCTCGTGAAGAACTACGCGATCCTCGGCCTCCACTGGGGCTACTACAACGAGAAGGACCCGGCCGCCGTCGATGCCTGCCAGGTGATCCTGACCGCGATGGCCGATGCCGGCACCCTTCGCCCCCTCGTGAGCGAGCGGCTTGCGCTCGGCGACGTCGCCGGGGGAATCCAGCGATTGGCCGACGGCTCGACGACCGGACGTGTCGTCTACGTTGCTCACGAGCAGATTCAGGGCTGACAGGCAGATGGAGGAACGACATGAGTGACATCCCCCGCACGGTCATCGTGACTGGCGCGGCCCGCGGTATCGGCGCGAGCGTCGCCCGGCGCCTGAGCCGCGAGGGTCACGCCGTGGCGATCATCGACCTCGACGCAAATGCCTGCCAGGCCGTAGTCGACGAGATCGTGGGTGACGGAGGCACCGCGCAGGGATTTGCCGCCGACGTCTCCGATGAGGCGAGCGTCAAGGCGGCCGTCGATGCGATCGCGCTGGCGATGGGGCCCCCGCTCGTCCTCGTGAACAACGCCGGCATCCTTCGGGACAACCTCCTGTTCAAGATGACGGTCGATGACTGGGATGCGGTCATGAGCGTGCACCTTCGGGGGGCGTTCCTCATGAGCCGGGCAGCCCAGCGTCACATGATCGAGGCCGGCTGGGGCCGGATCGTCAACCTCTCGAGCACGTCGGCGCTCGGCAATCGGGGGCAGGCGAACTATGCCGCAGCCAAGGCCGGCATGCAGGGCTTCACGAAGACCCTCGCCATCGAGCTCGGCCGCTACGGCGTCACCGTCAATGCGATCGCGCCCGGCTTCATCGAGTCTGAGATGACCATCGGCACCGCCGCGCGCATCGGTATCTCCTTCGAGGACCTGAAGTCTGCGATGGTGAAGGAGATTCCGGTCGGTCGGGCTGGCACGCCTGACGATGTGAGCGCCGCCGTCGCCTTCTTCGTCCGTGAGGACGCATCCTTCGTGTCTGGACAGGTGCTCTATGTCGCGGGAGGGCCGCGTGCCTAGCGGGATACGAGAGTTCAGCGGTCTCGAGCAGCTCGAGATCGCGGTCGGCACCCACCTCGGCTTCAGCGGGTGGCATTCGATCACGCAGGAGCGCATCGATCGATTCGCCGAGGCGACGGGCGATGCCCAGTGGATCCACACCGACCCGGTCCGTGCTGCGTCCGGGCCGTTCGGCACGACGATCGCCCACGGCTACCTGTCGCTTGCGCTCATCCCGATGATGATGGGCGAGATCTACCGAGTCGACGGCATATCGATGGGCGTCAACTACGGGTCGAACCGAGTGCGCTTCCCGGCGGTGGTCCCGGTTGACTCCCGGCTCAGAGCCGGCGCGGAACTCGTGGCCATCGAGCGGCGCCCGGTTGGAGTGCAGGTCACGGTCCTCGTCACCGTCGAGCGCGAGGGCGGCGACAAGCCGGTATGCATCGCGGAGTTGCTCGCGCTTCTCGTCCCATGACGATTGATCTAGGCTCCCCGCCTGGGCTTGACCTTGATCGGCTCGCCGGATTCCTTGATCGTGAATGCCCCGGTCTCATCAACGGCCCACTGCAAGCCGAGGTATTTGATGGCGGCAAGTCGAACATCACCTATCGGGTGACCGACGGGCAGGGGCAGTGGGTCGTTCGACGACCGCCGCTCGGACATGTGCTCGCGACCGCCCACGACATGATGCGCGAGCACCGGGTCATCGCGGCGCTGGCGCCGACCCCGGTCCCGGTGCCGGGGATCCTGGCCCTGTGCTCCGAGCCCGAGGTCATCGGTGCCCCGTTCTACGTCATGGAACTCATGCCCGGAATCCCCTACCGGCAGCGCGAGCAGCTCGAGCCCCTTGGCCCGCTTCGAGTCCGAGGGATCTCGACCCGCATGGTCGAAGTGCTCGCCGACCTTCATACCGTGAACCCGGGCGAGGTCGGGCTCGACGACTTCGGGCGCCCCGAGGGGTTCCTGGCGCGGCAGGTGCAGCGCTGGAAGAAGCAGCTCGACGCGTCGAGGAGCAGGGAACTGCCGGGCGTCGACGAGCTGTTCGGCATCCTCGTGAGCAGCGTGCCGCCGGATCGTCCCCCCGCGATCGTTCATGGCGACTACCGCCTCGACAACCTCCTCATCGACGAGGCCGATGCCGTGACAGCGGTGCTCGACTGGGAGATGGCGACCATCGGTGACGCCTTGACCGACCTCGCCCTCATGCTCGCCTACCACCGCATGGCCCGGCTGGAGGCCGGTGCGGTGATCGCGAGCGCATCGAATGCGGAGGGCTTCCTGACCGAGGATGGGATCCTCGAGGCGTACGCGCGAAGGAGTGGAAACGATCTTGAGCACGTAGGCTTCTACCTAGGGCTGGCCTACTACAAGCTGGCGGGGATCCTCGAGGGGATCTATTTCCGCCACCTCGGAGGTCAGACCGTCGGTGCGGGGTTCGACCGGCTCGGCTCCCTCACGGAGCCGCTCATCCAAGCGGGGATCGCATCATGCAAGGGGAGTTCTCGATGAACCGGCGCAAGCTCACCGCGGGATCGACGATCGTAGTATTCGCGGCCGCTGCCGCGCTGACGGCGGCTGCAGTCCCGGCGACTGCTGGCCCGTGGGACGGAGTCCGCTCCTGGGAAACCGCCACGGTGCAGCGGGTCGTCGATGGCGACACCCTCATCGTGAATGACGAGGTGACGGGCGCCGAGTCGCGGATCAGGCTGCTCGGGATCAACGCACCCGAGATCACCACCTCCGATCACGCGGGGCAGTGCGGCGGAGCCCTTGGGCGCAAGATCATGAAGTCGCTCGTCCCGGTCGGCTCCAGGGTGCGCCTTGCTGCGGTCGATCAGACGTCAACGGGTAAGTCAGCGCGTCCGCAGCGGGTCGTCCTCGCCTTTAACCCGGCAACGGGTGAGTTTGATCAGGACCTCGCCTGGGCCATGGCAGAGCGTGGCCTCGGGGTTTGGTTCACCGTCCCGAAGGAGGCGGCGATGAGCTCGCTCTACCGGGAGGCAATCGCAGGCGCCCAGTCGCGTCGTGATGGAATCTGGAACCCCAACCTGTGCCGCCAAGCCCTCCAGCCCGATGCAGCCCTTTCACTGCGGCTTGGCCGCACGGCAGCCGGTGGCAAGGTGGCCGATGAATGGGTGAGCGTCCGCAACACCGGGGCAAGTACCGTTGATATCTCCGGCTGGATGCTGCGCGACTCGGGACTCCAGGGCTGGTACACCTTCCCCGGCGGGTCGATCCTCACCCCCGGCGACTACCGGGTTGTCCATACCGGAACCGGGACCCCGGGCCAGCCCGACGGGCATGATGTCTACGCGGGCGCGAAGGCGCGCCTATATCAGGATGTCGGCACCGGACCGGCCCTCGTCGGCGATGGTGCCTACCTCCTCGACGCCGCGAAGAACTTCAGGTTCTGGCGCGAGTACCCGTGCACGGCGACCTGCGAAGCCGATCCCCTCGCTGGGGGACTCGTCATCGATGCGATCTCGGTCGGGCAGGGCAAGGGAAAGGCGAGGGCGAAGACTCAGTGGGTTCGACTCGCGAACAAGGGTTCAGCCGAGGCCTGCCTTGACGGAGCCAGGCTCGACACCGTGGCCAAGGTCTACCGGTTCGCCCCGGGGACCTGCATTCCAGCGGGTGGCACCTGGACCCTGAATGTGCGGAAGGGGTCTGCAACTCCGGCCGAGGCCTTCTGGGGCTTGACTGATCCGGCACTCTGGGCATCGGGGACGGCCCGGCTCATCTCGGACCGCGACCAGGTGATCGCAACCGGTTCCTGGTGACACCACTGCACGATGACCTCGAGGCGACGCTCCGGGCGAGCGCCGCCTGGAGACTCCTGCGGACTGATCACGCCCCGCTCATCCTCGGCTTCCTCGGTCAAGTGTTTGTCGAGGAGAACGTCCGATCCATCGCCGGCCCCGACCTCGTGAGCCGACTCGATGACATCCTCTTTGCTCTCAATGACGAACAGGTGCCGCCCCGATACCCGCGCCCCCCCGCGGCCTACCTCGACGAGTGGGCACTGCCGGAGAAGGGCTGGCTGCGCAAGTACTACCCGCAGGGCTCGGACGAGCCGCACTTCGATGCCACGCCAGCGCTTGAGAAGGCCTTTGGGTTCGTCCGCAGCCTCCGCAGCCGATCCTTCATCGGCACGCAGTCCCGGCTCAACACGATCATCGAACTGCTCCGCCAGATGGCGTTCGGTGCCGAGGAGGATCCCGAGGTTCGCCTCACCGAGCTCCACCGCCGCCGCGACCTCATCGACCGGGAGATCGCCGAGGTCCGCCGCGGGAATGTCGCGATGCTCGACGATTCGGCGCAACGCGACCGCTACCAGCAGCTCTCGACGATGGCGAGCGACCTGCTCTCGGACTTCAGGGAGGTTGAGGCGAACTTCCGCGCCCTTGACCGGCAGCTTCGCGAGCAGATCGCCGGCTGGGAGGGCTCGAAGGCTGATCTCCTCGACGAGGTCATCGGCGACCGCAATGCCATCGCCGAATCGGATCAGGGCCGCAGTTTTCACGCCTTCTACGACTTCCTCCTCTCCGGGGAGCGCCAGCAGGAGTTCACTGACCTGCTCGGGCAGGTGCAGTCCCTCCCATCGATCGAGCCAGACCCACGGCTTCGCCACGTCCACTACGACTGGCTCGATGCCGGCGAGCGAACCCAAGGAACCGTGCGGCTGCTCTCGGAGCAGCTACGCCGGTTCCTCGATGATCAGGTCTGGCTGGAGAATCGGCGGGTCGTTGAGATCCTCCGCGGGATCGAGCAGCATGCGCTCGTCCTGCGAGAGCAGGACCTCTCTCAACTGGGCACCACCATCGATGCGTCAGCGCCGACGGTGATCCTGCCCTTTGAGCGTCCGCTCTACCAGCCGCGGGCAAGCCTCACCCTCGACAGCGCACGTGTCATCGATGACGATACGGCGGCTGACGCAACCGCCCTCCTCGATCAGGTATTCGTCGACACCGAGCGGCTTTCGGTCCAGGTTCGCAGGCTCGTGCGGCAGGATGCGGTCGTGGGCCTCACCGACGTTCTCGCAGCGCACCCCCTCGAGCAGGGACTCGCCGAGCTCGTCGCCTACCTTGCACTCAGCGATGCTGACCTCGCCGTCGTCTTCGACGAAACGAGGCCGCAGGAGCACCAGTGGATCGATGAGAACGGACGAACCGTCGTGGCACGCATCCCTGCGGTCACGTTTGCCAGGCCGGGTCGCTCGGCTTCGTCGGCTGAAGATGGCGGGGTGTCGCAGCCGGGCCCCAACGTGAATTCGGAGTCGACATGACAGCGACGCCGGCACCCTCGGCTGAGCTCGACCTGCCTCTTGTCGTGACCTCGCTCATGAGAGGCGTCGTCTACCGCGACGATCAGGAGGTCGCGTGGCGGCACCTACTCGCCCTGCAGTCGCAGGTTCGCGATCATGTTGAGGTACTCGGCCTCGTCGTCGTCATTGATGAGACCGAGGGATTTGCCTTCCTGCGGTCGGCCCCCGTCGATCCGGAGGTCGAGGAGTCCTCGGCCCTACGACTCGTGGCCCGCCGGCCCCTGTCCTTTCACCAGAGCCTCCTGCTTGCACTGCTGCGCAAGCGACTGGCCCAGTTCGACGCCGATGCCTCCGACACCCGACTCATCCTCACGCGCGACCAGATCGTCGAGATGCTCACCGTGTTCATGCCGGCCCGGACGACCCAGACCCGCATGGTCGACCAGATCGATTCGCACATCGCGAAGGCGATCGACCTAGGCTTCCTTCGACGGGTCCAGGGCTCCGAGGGAGTCTTCGAAGTCAGACGCATCCTCAAGGCGTTCGTCGATGGCCAGTGGCTGTCGGAGTTCGAGGAGCGTCTGGCGCAGTACGCCCTTGAGTTCGCCGTTCCGGAGGAGTCATGAGCCAGGGCCTCTTCAGTGCGGTGGAGCTCGAGGTGGGCGGAGTCGATCCGCGCATCGGCTGGAGGCTCGAGCGCCTCGAGGTCCTCAACTGGGGCACCTTCGATCGGCGGGTGTGGACCTTCCTTGCGAATGGCAATAACGCCCTGCTCACCGGCGACATCGGCTCAGGCAAGTCCACCATGGTCGATGCCGTGACGACCCTCCTCATGCCGTCGCAGAAGATCGCGTACAACAAAGCCGCCGGCGCCGAGCAACGCGAGCGCACGTTGCGAAGTTACGTCGCCGGTCATTACAAGAGCGAACAGAACGAGTTCACGAGCGGAAGCAGGGCCGTCGGTCTCCGACCTGGCAATACCTACTCGGTGATCCTCGGCGTCTTCGCTAATCGCGCGTACGGCACGTCGGTCACCCTGGCTCAGGTCTTCTGGATGAAGGAGGGGCATCAGGGCCAGCCGGATCGGTTCTACCTCACCTCATCCGAGGAATTGTCGATCGCTGGAGACTTCACCGAATTCGGGACTGACGTCTCGGGGCTCAAGCGCAGGCTGCGTGAGCGCGGCGCCCGGCTCCATGACCACTTTCCCGACTACGGTCGCGACTTCCGCCGCATGCTCGGTATCGAATCAGAGCAGGCGATGGACCTGTTCCATCAGACCGTGTCGATGAAGTCCGTGGGAGACCTCAACGACTTCGTCCGGCAGCACATGCTCGAGCCCTTCGACGCCAAGCCTGCGATCGATGACCTCATCGCCCACTTCGAAGACCTCAGCGCCGCGCACGAGGCGGTGCTCAAAGCTCGAGCCCAACTCGCTGAGCTCGCACCGCTCCTCACCGAGTGCGACGAGTTCGCCGGGATCGAGGCGCAGATCGGAGCGATGTCGGCGCAGCGCGACGGACTCGAACGGCATGCCGCGCAGGTGAAGATCGGACTCCTCGATGCGTCAGTTTCCGGGCTGAGCGCGGCGATTGAAGCACGCGGTCGGACCCTCGCCGACGTCGACGCACAGATCGCAGCCCTCGATTCGGATCGGCAACGACTCGAGCTCGAGCGCGCGGGCTTCGGCGGCGATCGCATTCGCGAGATCGAGCAGGCCATGACGGAGGCCGACGCACAACGGGTCGGTCGGCGAGCCCGGTTCGAGCAGGCAGCCGAACTTCTTCAGCGCGCCCAATTGCCGGCGGTCGCGTCCGCAGCGCAGTTCGCCACTGTTCGCACACTCCTTGAACCCGCGCTCACCCGGGTGGGTGAGGAGCTCGCGGAGGCTGATAACCGAATCCAGGAGCTCGCGGTTGAGCGCGGTGGAATCGCGGACGAGAGCCGAGAGGTGAACGAGGAGCTACTCAGCCTGCAGGGCCGAGTAAGCAACTTGCCGCGCCAGAGCCTTGACCTGCGTGCGCGCATGTGCGACGAACTAAAGATTGCCGACGACGAACTGCCCTTTGCCGGCGAGCTCATGCAGGTACGGCGAGAGGACAGCGCCTGGGAGGGTGTCGCGGAGCGGGTGCTCCGAAGCCTCGGGCTCTCACTTCTCGTGCCGCAGGAGCACTACGCGGCCGCATCGCAGTGGATCAATGATCGGCACCTCGGCACCCGTCTCGTCTACTACCGGGTCCCCGCGACCCTTGGCCCGGCGTCCGGAGCCTCAGCAGATGCTGTCGAGAATCCGTTGCATGCCATTGTTCAGGTGAAGACCGGGAATTTTGCTCCGTGGCTTGAGAGGCAGCTGGTGGCTCGCGCGCGCCATGAGCTGACCGAGACCATGGAGGAATTCCGGCGGGCCGAGTGGGCAGTTACCAAGCAGGGGCAGGTGAAGTCCGGCGGAGGTCGTCACGACAAGGACGATTCGCGGCGCATCGATGATCGACGCTCCTACGTGCTCGGCTGGAGCAACGAGGAGAAGGTTCAGCTCCTCCTCGAAGAGGCCCAGCACCTGCAGCGGCAGCTCACGCGTATCGATGACGAGCGAGCGGCCCTCGCTGTGGCCCGCAGGCTGGTCGAGGAGCGACGAACGTCACTTGACCAACTCTTCGTGTTTGCCGACTGGTCGGAACTCGACTGGGAGGCAAGCGTCAATCGGATCGCGGAGTTGGCCGCAGAGAAGCAGCGAATCGAAGCGAGCTCGAACGAACTCGCCAAGGTCACCGAGGCGTTGGCGACGGTGCAAGGCACGCTCGTCGAACGCCGGGGTGAGCGCGACGTCCTCATCGGTGAGAATCGCGGGGACGAACGCGAACGCGACTCCCAAGGCTTGGCGCTGCAGCGCCTCCGTGCGGTGCTCGAGGGTGATGCCCCGAAGCCTTCTGCCGAGGCCGCCACGGTGCTCGAGCGGCTCTTCGACAAGCGGCTGCGCGCCGAGCCCACGGTCGACGTCGAGGCCGTCGACCGCGCTGATGCGTCCATCCGCACGACACTCACGAATGGCATCGACACCAAACGGCAAGATCTGCAGCGACGCGGTCAGCGAATCGTAGGGCGGATGCGCGAGTTCCGATCGAAGTTCCCGCTCGACGTGGCGGAGGCCGACGACTCCGTGCAGTCGGCCGACGAGTACCGCCGGCTGCAGGACCGGCTCGCGGTCGATGACCTGCCGCGATTCGAGGCGAGCTTCAAGGAGTATCTGAATACCAACACAATTCGCGATATTGCGGGCTTTTCTTCGCAGTTGAACAAGCACGCCGAGCTCATCCGTGAGCGGGTCGACACGATCAATGAATCGCTCGTGAGCATCGACTACAACCCGGGTCGATACATCAGCCTCATCGTCACCAGGACTCCTTCGACTGAGATCCGTGACTTCATCTCCGACCTGCGGGCATGTACCGACGATTCCCTGGCCGGCGATGATCAGGACCAGTACTCCGAGCAGAAGTTCTTGCAGGTCAAGCGAATCATCGAGCGGCTCAAGGGTCGCGAGGGGCAGACGGAGGCTGATCGAGCCTGGACCAGGCGCGTGAGTGACGTACGAAACTGGTATGTCTTCTCGGCCTCCGAGCGCTCTCGCGATGACGATGTCGAGCACGAGCACTACACCGACTCGGGCGGAAAGTCGGGCGGACAGAAAGAGAAACTCGCCTACACCATCCTCGCCGCCTCCCTCGCCTACCAGTTCAAGCTCGAGTGGGGGGTGACCCGTTCGAAGACCTTCAGGTTCGTCGTCATCGACGAGGCGTTCGGACGGGGCTCGGACGACTCCACGCGGTTCGCGCTCTCGCTCTTCGCCAAGCTGGGGCTGCAGTTGCTCATCGTGACGCCACTCCAGAAGATCCACGTCATCGAGCCCTTCGTGTCGAGTGTCGGCTTCGTCGACAACATCACCGGACGCGACTCACGCCTGCAGAACCTCACCATCGAAGAGCTGCGCGAACAGCGCCTGGCCAGGCGACGTGACCGCTAGGGGCGGCTCCGCGCAATGGAGCACCCCGGCAGCTGTCGTCGGGGCACTTCGGCGACGCTGGGACTCGGGGAGCCTGCTCGCCCGCTATGCATCCGGTGACGGTTGGGAGCCCATCGGACTCCCCCTTCGCGGGCCTGCGGCAAGCGACGTTGCATCGGACCTTGGTGCCGCGCAGGACTGGGCTCGATCGTGGCTTGCCACTGCTCGCCACGGCTTTCGAATCGAAAGCGCAACGGTGGGCGGTCGCGTCGTGGGATTCAACGAGGTCCCGCGACGTGCCTGGGTTGACTCCTTCGACCAAGCATGGCGGATCCTCAAGGTCAATGACCTCGTAAGCGAATTCGACGACGCGACGTCGCTCGCCGAGGCGCAGGCTCCCCGGCTCGTTGCGTGGGCGCGGGCGAATCCGATGGCGCTGCTGGCAACCCGCGACAGCTGGGCCGATCTCCTACGAACCATTCGCTGGATCGAGCAGTCCACGGCGTCGAACCACTACCTGCGCGAGATCGACGTACCCGGTATCGACACCAAGTTCATCGAGCAGCACCGAGGAATCCTCACGACCCTCCTGGAGGCCCAGCTCGATCCGGAGCGCATCGACCTGTCACGTCCACGTTCGGATTTCGCAGGCCGGTTCGGGTTCCGCCGCAAGCCGGAGTACGTGCGGATGAGGGCGCTCGAAGGCGAGCTGTCCGCCGGGTTCACTGAGCTGACACTCCGGATCGACGAGGTTGCTGCCCGGCCGCCGACGCAGGGAACCGTCGTCATCGTCGAGAACGACACGACCTACCTCGCCCTTCCCTCGGTCATCGATGCGATCGCCATCTGCAGCGGTGGGTACGCCGTCTCGCGCCTGACGGGGCTGCCATGGCTCGCGCACCGTCGGGTCATCTACTGGGGTGACATCGACACCCACGGATTTGCGATGCTCAGCCAGCTGAGGGCATCGCTCCCGTTGGCGGGGAGTGCGCTCATGGACCGAGCGACCCTGCTCGCCCACGAGGCTCAGTGGGTGCGCGAGCCCAAGCCGACCTATGCTCGGCTACCCGGGCTCGACGAAGCCGAGCATGGCCTCTACGTCGACCTGATCGAGGGCAGGTTCGGCGAGGCAGTTCGTCTCGAGCAGGAGCGGATCAGCTTTGGCTCGGTGAAGCAGGCCCTGAATTCCGCGCTGACCCGTTAGTCGGCGGCTCAACCCAGGAGAGTCGATCCTCCAGCCTCGCCACCATCGCCTTCAGTTCCTCGAGCTCACGGAGCACCTGCTGCGATGGTGAGTCTGCCGGGGCTGCGGATGATGCACCCTTCTTTACAAGGGTCGCGGCGAGCGTGGCCGAAACAACGCCAAGGACGGTGATTCCCGCGAACATGACGAGCACCGCGAAGGAGCGGCCAACTCCCGTAATCGGAACGAAGTCCCCGTAGCCGACCGTCGTGATGGTCTCAAACGCCCACCAGATGGCGATGCCGAGGGTGGTGATCTCGGCGCCGGGAGCGTCGCGCTCGGCATTGAGGACCATGAGGGCGCCGACCCATACGACGAGAAGCACGGCAAGGGCGGCCGTCGTGATCGCACCCCCGGAGAGCAGCCCCTTCTTGGACAGCACTCCGCCGCTGGTGAACGCCCGTAGTGCGCGGAGGGCCCGAAGTTGGGGAATGACCACGGTGATCGTGTCGAGGAAATTCTTTCGGAAGAAGTGCCGCTTCGTGGTCGACATGATGAATCGGAAGAGGAGGTCGATCGCAAATAGCAGCCATAGGAGGTTTGCGAAGACCTGGAGCCAGAAGTACCAGGGCGCACCCGGGTCGGGCCAGATGGACTGGATCGAGAAGGTGACGAGGTAGACGAGCGCGAGCGCGGACAGCAGCCTCGTTGTTCGCTTCGTGTAACGGTCGAGCCACACTTGCCGTGGCAGAGGCTGGGAGTCGATGTGCACCATGCGCCAATGCTAGGAAGGAGACCACGGGCCACCGCATGCCGAGACCCAAACTGTCTCCTAGAGTTCCCAGATGGCGAAGCCCCCGGCGTTGGATGAGAAGGATCGTCACCGGATTCCCCGTGACCCGACCGACGACTACACACGATCAGCCGCTCAGACCCGTCGCGACTTTGTGGTGTCCAAGATGGGAGGTGACCTCTCCCATGTCGCTGGCCACTCCCTCGATCCCCGGACCTTGCGCGGGAACATTGAGAACTTCATCGGAGCCGCCCAGGTCCCGATCGGGATCGCGGGGCCGCTCCTCATGGTCGGTGAGCAGGCGCGTGGCGAGTTCTACGTTCCGCTCGCCACCACTGAGGGCGCCCTCGTTGCGAGTTACAACCGCGGGATGCGATTGCTGTACGAGGCCGGCGGGGTCAGGTCGACCGTCGTCGATGACCGCATGCAGCGCTCGCCGGTCTTCAGCCTCCCAGATGCCTTGCGAGCCCGTGACTTCGGCGACTGGATCGACGAACACCTTGATGGCATTGCTGCTGCCGCAGAGGCGACGACCCGGGTGGGTGAGTTCATCGGCCTTGAGAAGTTCGCGCTCGGCCCAATGCTGTACCTGCGGGTGAACTTTCGCACGGGCGATGCAGCGGGCCAGAACATGACAAGTAGGGCCACCCTCGCCGCCTGCCAGTGGATTCAGGAAGCCCATCCGGATCACCCGGACTTCATGCTCTCGGGCAACACTGACACCGATAAGAAGCACTCCGCGATGAACACGATCATGACGCGCGGAAAGCGGGTCATTGCGGAAGTCACCATCCAGGCTGACGCCCTGCGCGACATCATGAAGGTGGATCCAGTCTCGCTTTTCCGTGCACGGCAGATCTCGCAGGCGGGCGCCTTCCTTGCCGGCTCCGCGAATAACGGCTCCCACTCGGCGAACGGGCTGACGGCCCTGTTCATCGCCACGGGCCAAGACGCCGCCAATGTTGCGGAGTCCCACGCTGCGATCACGTATACGCAATTGCTCGACAACGGCGATTACTACTGGTCGATCACCATGCCGTCGCTCATCGTCGCGACTCACGGTGGTGGCACCGGCCTGGCCACCCAGCAGGAGTGCCTCGCACTCCTCGGCTGCACGGGTCACGGCAGCGTGGGAAAGCTCGCTGAGATCGCCGGTGGTCTCGTCCTCGCTGGGGAAATCTCACTCGCGTCAGCGGTGCTGCATGGGGATTGGGTGGCCGGGCACGAAAATCTCGGCCGCAATAGGTAACGGCTCGTCCGCGTGAATCGCCCTCGCGGGCGGGCGAACGAGCCGCTACCTGTTGTGACGCCTACGAGGTTGTGCGAGCCTGGAACTGGAAGCCGACGAACTCCGGTGAGTCACCCTCGGTCTCGTAGCCAACCCGGTAGCCCCAACGTCCGACGCGTCCGAGGTTTGCGATCATCGTGAAACTCCGGTCCGGCCGGACTGTCGAGGTAATTTCGAGGACTTGGAACGTGCCGGTGCCCTTGCGGTTCGTGGGCAGGAAGCGCTCCATGGTCAAGAGGGTGCCGGGCTCCACGAACTTCGGAGCAGTACCGGTGATCGTGATCGGCTCCGACGTGCTTGCCTTGTGCGGCTGGACCTCCGCAGTGCCCTTGCCCCAGCCCGTGGTGTTTGGTCGCCGAGGGAAGCCGGCGTCCTTAAGCTCTGCCCGGGTGAGCGTGACAATGGAGTCCATCGGGGCCGCGGCCGAGGCGGACGGAGCGAGCAGGGTCATCGGGGCTAGCGCGATCGCCACGCCGAGGACACCGAGGCCAAGATTGCGAGTGAACTTCATGACGCACCTTTCTGAGTTGGTGAGACCACCCTATGGTCAAGGCGCGAGGATTCGTCTAACCTCCCGCCGAGATCCGCTGGCTTGCTTGTAGTCGATCCCCCCTGCCGTGCGTTGAATGCGACCAAGGAGAACGCTCATGAGAGAAGTTCAGCCGACACCGCCGAAGAAGAAGCGAAAGGGACTCATCATCCTCGGCGTCAATCTCGTGAAACGCCGGCCGTGAACATCCTTGGCCAGCCAGCCAGCCAGCCAGCCAGCCAGACGGCTCGGCGTTGTCGCCGCCGGCAACCCCGTATCCTGCTCCAACGAGCACCTGGACGGATGTTCGCTTCGGCTATGCCATTGCGACTCCGGGAAGGGACGCCAAGTCGTGATCCTTCGAGCACCACGATAATTGACGCAGGATTTTTGCCGGGGTGGTCGGGGTCAGTGAACGAGTCGGTGTGGGCCAGGGCGATGACGCAGGATGCGGGCTTCATCTCTTCATATGCGGCCGACTTTCCGATGACCGAGGACGTCGCCGAATCGTTCCTGCCCTATGTGATGTGGAAGAGGGGGGTCGCCAGCGGGGTGGGCTCAGAGCAACTCGCCACGATGGAGCGCACGATCTCGCACCGGTTTGAGGCCTTCGAATCAACCGCGATCGACCTCAGACCCCTGATTGACTGGCCCCTGGGTCAGTCATCGCATTCACCGGAAGAGGCGTGCTGGCGAAGTGACATTGGCGCAAAGATGAAGACCGCAACATACGGCTGGCTCACGTGCGCGAAGCGATCAGATGGCCGACTGCTCTGGGTCAAGGTTCGCTCGGGCCGCTAATCTCGGCAATTCGAGCATCGACCATGTCGCGAATGAGACCGACATCTGGCTGCCAATCGACCGGCACCTGAATCGTCTTCTTGTTCACCTTGTAGCCGGTGAGGCGAGGGCGGAATTTCTCGAGTACTCCGTCGCCCCACGGGGCGATGAGGATGTGATGACTGTGCACGGAGACCCCGAATACGTACTGGCCGTTCAGGTTGATCATCGGCTGATTCCATGCGATGACGAGGCTCGCGGTCGGATGAACTGACGTGATTGCCGTGAAGATGGCCCGCACGGTGGCCCGTTTGGTGTCGTCGAAGGGCTCGAGGTATTCGTCGATGGTGGTGACGCGGTGGGCGTTGGTCGAGCCGCGGGAGTACAGGACGAGAGCATTGGCGTGGACCTGGCTGAATCCGTGGTTCTCCCTGAGGAAGGCGATCTGCTCGGCGTACTTGCGGCCAGCGATCTGATCCATCTGGTCGAACCAGTAGGTCATCGGCTGCCCAGTCTTCTTCTCGATAGCCGGAAAGTAGCTGGAGCGATCGGGGTTCGTGGCCATGCTCAGGATCCTAAATGGGAATTGATCACCGTCGTTGCTACGTTCCGGCCCATCCAGGGAAGTACTGCAACAGCGACTCCATGATTGACGTGATCGCGATCGACAGCAGAAGCAAGCCGAAGATCCGACTCACGATGCTCAAGCCGCTCTCGCCCAGCGTGTGCTCGATCCGTCCGGCGCCAAGCATGAACGCCAGGGCAATTCCGGTCACGATCACGATCACGATCATGTTGCCTGCGGTGCTCTGCCACGTTTGAGCCTCGCCCAGGGTGATGACCGTGGCAATCGTGCCAGGCCCGGCAGTTTTGGGTATTGCCAGCGGAATTACGGCGGGATTCTTGCCATGGGTGTCCATGATTGCGCTCGGCCTAGCCATGATCATGCCCCACGCCATATTCGCCACTACCAGGGCGCCCGCCACCTTGAACGCGTCCATTTCAATCTGGAAGAGAGCGAGGATGTATATCCCGATGAAGAACGACACCGTCAATGTGATTGCCACCGCGAGGGTGGTCTGAAAGGCAACCTTGCGCTTGGTGGCCGGCGCGAGGCCAGTCGTTGCAGCGAGGAAGACCGGGGGCAGGGCAAGGATGCCCATAACGGCGAAGAGGGCGACGACTGATGTGATGAGGTATTCGCCGCCCGAGATACTCACACTCTCAGCGTAGTCATCCGCATGTGCCGCGTGAGCGCTCAAGGTGTCGTGGGATCGATTGGTCAATGAGCGATGCCATACTGCCCCTCGGCCCGACCGTCGCTCGGCGCATCACCATCCACCTGCGAAAAGCCTGGCCGTGGCAGGACCATTGGCAGGCCCTCTTCGACGTGACACATCGGTGCAGTCAGGCTGAATCCACCCGCATCTGCCAGGCGTCGGTGATGAGTTCCTCAAGCCGCGCCCGATCAACCTTTGCCAGCCGCACCATCACGAGAGGCGCGTGGTCGTAGCCGGGAGCGGTGAAGAAGAGGTCGGGTTCGCCGCGGAGCAGTGCCTGCTTCTCTGCGTCGTCACCGACGTAGAGGACGGCGACGTCGAGCCGTATCGTCCTGGGTCGCCCGGGTGATCGTTCCGGGTATGACCAGACGAATCCTTGCCTGCCAACCTTGAAGTCGAACCCATCGCTTTCAGCCTCGACCACCCCGGCGAGGGACATCGCGATTTCGCGCACATCAGCGTCGTCGGACACCGTGATTCCTCCAACTCTGGGTCAACGGAAGCACCGTCACGTTACTCGTGCGTGTTGTCGAGGTCGCCGATACTTCTCAGAAAGACGATCGGGATTGCGCATGCTGCAAGGAGCAAGCCCAGCGCCAGATAGGTCACTGACACCCCGAGCGCGTCGACGCTGATTCCGGCGACGACCATCCCGATCGGCGGTGCTGCGTAGAAGCCGGCCAACTGCACTCCGTAGACCCGGCCCTGCTCCTCAGGGCGGATCCGGCGCTGCACGAGGGTGCTGAAGAGGGGATTGAACGGGCCCCAAACAAGGCCGAGCAGGAAGCCGAAGGCTGCGAGCACCGGCAGTGGTGGCAGGAGCGTCATTGGCAGGACGGTCAGTGTTGTGCCGATGAGAATGATGCGGACGAGCACCGACGGGCGAACGCGCGCCAGAATCCAGCCATAGCCGAAGGCCCCAATCATCGACCCGCCGGAGATGGCCGCGATGACGATGCCGAGGCCGGCGGGGTTTTGCAGGGCGTTGAAGTAGACGGGGAGGATGACTGCCTCGGTCGGCATGTAGACGGCGGCGATGATGAGGACCGCGATGGCAAGGGCTCGTAGGGCGCGATCCTTCCAGAGGGCGGTGAAGCCACGAACGAGTTCACTCAGTCCACTTTCAGGAGTTCCCGCGGCCTGTGCTTCAGCGCGTCCGCGTTGGCCGGCGTCACCGACTCGCATGGCGGCCACTGCGAGTGCGGCGAGGAGGAACAGTCCGCACGGCAGCCAGAAGGCGGCTTCAGGACCGACTCCTGCAATGAGCGCTGCTGCGGCGAGCGGTCCTGCTGTCCACCCGACGAGGAATACGCCTTCGTGAATGCCATTGAGCCGATCGGTGTCTATCCCCGATGCCTGCGCGGCATCGGGGATGAGGGCGCGGCGAGCGCTGTACCCGGCCGGGTCGAAGATCGCGCCGATGATTGCGAGGGCGAGGATCGAGCCGTAGGTGAGCCCGATGCTCATCGAGACGATCGGCACCGCGGCCACCGAAAGTGCGCTGACGACATCGGCTCCGATCGCCACCGGCTTTCGGCCGAGGCGATCGACAAGCCAGCCGGTGAGTGGAGCGGCGATGAGCGCGGGGAGGGCGCTGATTGCGGCCACCGCACCCGCGGCGGCGGCCGACCCCGTCTCCTGGAGCACGAGCCAGGGGAAGGCGAGCATGACGACGGCGTTGCCGAGCCCTGAGGTGAGGTTCGCTGCCTCGAGGAAGAGGACGGGCAGCAGGCGGCTTGGCGCCGGCATGACTCACCCCATTATCTCAACGAATTACCTCGCTCCATGCTGCCAGACGAACGGCGTTCAGTCTCCATGGCGGGTCTTCTCCTTGGGTTCAAGGGGTCAGCGCAATGGTCGGTACGTCATCCTTGACCGGATGGCCTGACCGAAGGAGAAGCGCGTGACCGCTCACCTGACTTCTTCAACGCATGGCCATCAGGGCACATCACGATCAGTCGTCTACTCCTTGGAGGTACCGATGAATCCGGTTGTGGCCGGAATGAGGTGAAGGCCCTCGCGCCGAATGCAACGCTCCGATTCACGAGGGGCTGAAAGTGCTCGAGTGAAAGAAGCTGACACCGACCCGACGAACATCTCGGTCCGCCTCACCGACCTCGTGTCGAATAGGTGATCTGATCGTCAGGGCCATCGACCTTCGAGTGCCATTACCCATCCCGAATGCTTGACCAGATGGCGGCGACGGCCGAAACCATGGAAATCGACAGCATTGCCCTCACCTCGCATAGCTTGGTGACCACCGGGCCGATTTGCATTCGTGCGAATCACCGAGAAAACGGGGTCTACTCCCACCCTATGGACTTCATGCCTCAGTACGCGGGTGATGTCCATGGCATGGCCCCACCCCTTACGCTTCCCCCATGACGACTCAGGATTCCGGCAAGGGCGATGACAAGGCTGTGGCTGTTGCCAGCAGGGCCGTGAGGATGCCGGTCAAGCGCCGGCTGACCCTGGTTGCAGCAGCTGTCGTGCTGGTGCTGCTGCCGGCAATCGTCATGGTGCTCATTACTTGGGCTGGCACCGGCGAGGTGCAGGGTGCTGCAACCTGGGCGTCGATCCCGGCCATTGTGGGCATCGCAGCGGCGATGTCGGGCGGACGGCGGTACGCCGTGATCGTGGCGATCGTCATGGGCTTCCTCGCACCACTTGCCATCGTGGCCGGAATGTCACCGGTGTCTGGCGCAGCCCTGATGGCCATCCTGTGCATGACCGTTGGTCGCCTGTCGCGGGTGGGCCTGCAAAAGTCCGGGCTGCTTGTGCCCGTGATGCTGTCGTGGGCGCTCATCGACCCGCCCGCATGGGACGGGGCCACCACGGTGAACCGCCTCGACAACGGCTATTTGCTGTGGATGGCGCTGATCTTCTTCGTCGGCGGACTCATCCCTGCCCTGCTCGTGTCATATCTGCAGCGCAAGCGCAAGCCTGTAACGCTGGCTCCCCATTCTCGTAGCGAGGCAATGACCTACACGGTGATGATCACCACCCTCGTGACGGTGGCCACGTTCTATGTGCTCGACAACCCCAAGATGATCGGTGGAGCCTTCCTCATCGCAGTGATCATGGTGATGGCACCGATCGGAACTGCCCAAACCCTCAAACCCACGGTCTTCCGGGTCCTCGGGACCATCCTGGGTTCAGTCTTCATCATCCTGCTCGTGAGCCAGGTTCACGCGCTTGGACTCGTCTACTTGATCGGTCTGGCATTCCTCGTTATTTCGGTGTTCGCACGCCTGAGTGGCCTAGCGTGGGTCTACTACGTCTTCATGGTGCCGGCCACGGCTTGCCTGAATTCGACGACCCTCACCGAGGTAGGCGAGTTGGGCAAGCAGCGGGTCGTCGACAACGTTGTGGGTGGCATCCTCGTGATTCTCGCGACCGCGTTGGCGATCGGCTACTCGCAGTGGACCAGCCGCCGCGGTGAGGCAACCGACGACGATGACGAGGTTGCGGCAGTCGCTGCTACGGCTTGAATCGGCGGACCTCCTGGGGCCACCCGCACGCCTGCGCCACCTTGCCCGCCCACACAACGGCTGCCTGGTCATCGACCACGTCGATGATCGTCATCCCGCCGAGGTACTCATCCGTGTCGCTGTAGGGGCCCTTCGTGATCGTCAGCTCTCCGCTGGTCGCGTCGGCGGTGTATGCGGTGTCGAGTTCCTCCACTAGTCCGCCGGCGAACACGAGAACGCCTGCTGCGCGCATCTCCTGCACCACCGCGCGGGCGAGCGGTCCGCGATTGCTGAACCAATCAGCTGTGTGATCGCCGACCCATTGCTGATTGAAAAAGACAAGGTACTGAACCATGACGACTCCTCGTGGTGGTTGGGTCAGGTCTTATCGGCGTGAAGCCAACGGCATCGGAGCCCGCGCCTTGTGCACTGCGGCAAGACCGCAGGCCACTGCGCCAAGTGCGTAGGAGAAGCCCTGAATACCGGCTGTGAGGCGCCATTCTTCATCTATCCACGAGGGGAGCGAATGCAGGACGAAGCCCGCGGCGTATAACGCGAAGGCCACGATGGTGATGATGACTGCGGGTCGACCCACTTGCACAGTGAGGTGTGCTTCGAACGAGATGACGGCGATCATGATCATCACAAGGGCAATTGCGAGCAGAGAGAACTGCCCGTGGTTGGAATCTTCTTCGCCAACCCAAATCAAGTCCACTCCGTACAGAAGCGTTCCCAGACCGAACAGCAGGAGCTGCATGAACGTGGCCTTGATCTGAGGGTTCACTGAATTGGTCGGGTGCTCGAGATGCGATTCCTTGCGCCGCATCACCAGGAAGGTGCCGATGGATGCGCAGATAGAAGCGATACCACTCATGAGGAAGCCCAGCTGGGTCGCCGCCGTGGTTCCGAGGCTGGCTGGGTTGATCGCGTACGGAACCCACAGGGCGCCAAACGTGATGATCGCGACAATGAAGAGGACCAGTGCAGCCCAGCCGCGTCGCTCAACGTGGGTGCGCCATTCGATGATCAGCGCCAAGGCGATGGCAAGGGGGCCGAGCGCTTGAAGTGCGAAGTTGAAGCGGTCGGAGCCAGGAAACCAACCCATCCCGACCGCTCCAATCGACAGCAGAAGAAATCCAACGGCGGCCAACCACAATGACTTGCGATTGACCTGGACGACCTCGGCGACCGGAGCATCCTGTGACATACGATCGGTCCTCTCTCACAGTAGGAATATGCAGGACCGGCAGCAGTGCGCCGCCTAAAAGTCTTCAGTTTCCAGAATCAGGGGATTCTCGATCCCCAGAACGCAGAATTCATTGCCCTCTGGGTCGCGAAGGACAACCCATGAAACATCGCTCGGGCCAACATCGGCTCGCACTGCTCCGAGGTCCAAGAGTCGCTGCACCTCCGCTGCCTGATCATCTGGCCTGAAGTCCAGGTGCAGCCGATTCTTGACGACCCGATCGTCGGCTACCGGAACGAAGAGCAGGCCGGGTGTGACGTCGGCCGCGGGCCGAATCTCGAATTCGTCGTCCTCCTCAAGGGTGACGCTCCAATCAAGTGCTCGTGCCCACCAGTAACCGAGCGCCCGTGGATCGCGGGCATCGATGACGACCTGCTCCCAAGACAAGACCACGACGCAACAATTGCAGATACCGCGCGTCCCGCCATTCGTGGGCCCCGCCCAATAGGACGCAAGCCTGACGGGGCTCCAACAATGGTCGCAGATCGAGACGAGGCCGGACAGTTTTGGATGTTGCTGGATTTCCCGAACCGCGGCCATCGCCGCGTGGACCGGGATCCTGATGGGCAGCCGCCCTCCGAATGGACGACCTCCGCGAGCACCTACCTACCCCCGTCGGGCCCCACCACCAGCATGCCGAGGCCACGAGACAAAACTCACGACACCACCCCGCTTAAGTGCGAAGAGTCGTTTTGGTGGATCGATTCAATACCTCGCAAGGACTCCTGAAGCGCGGGCAGGTTTTGATGGATACCCCGAGCGCACACGCAAGTCGCTCTTGCCGTGGCACTACACCGGGCGAACCGAGGCAACGCGACGTCGGCGATGTTTGGTGATAGCAGAAGCCACATCGCAGGGAGTGAGGCCGAAGGGCTTCTAGTCAAGGAGGCCCTCATCGATCAGCAGGACTAGTGTCCGGCGACTTCTCGATAGCCGATCCCGATCACCGCGGTCACGGGGGTACTCGATCGGGAAGAAACCAACACTTGGTAGGTGCCGGCCTGAGCTTTTGTCCGCAGGCGGGCAAGGTAGAGGAAGGAGGTCCCGGAGTACGGCTCGAAGAACGGCGTTCGCTCGGATACAGCAAGGGTCCGCCGTGACCCGTCCGGCGCGATGACGATGAGCTCAGGAAGCCTGCTGGCAGGCAGGCGGCTTGCAGCCGGTGTGTCGGATATGAGCAGCTCCAGCCGAACCTCCTGGCCCGACGTGAATCGCACGCGAAGCCCGCGTTGCTGGCCGGGGCCGGTAAAGGCGGCGTATGCGGCGCGGGCGATGGTCCCGTCGTTGATGACGGGGCCCTGCGCAGGCGTGACGTCCTGACTCGTGAGCACGACACGTTCATGGGCAAGTGCGTTGCCCGTGGATGTGCTGAGAGCGAGGCCGAGCGCCACGGTGACAATGGCCATGCGATGCAGGGGCAGTTTCATGCCGCGATCTCCTTCAGGATCGATGCGCCGTCGATGCGCCATTGGCCGTCTTCGGTGACCATTCGATACTCAAGCGCGACGTTGCTGCTCGCGCCCACTCGAAGGAGAGCCACCTTGCCCTCGGTACTGCATTCGGTCAAGCGCAGTTGCGGGCTGGTCAGCAGGAAGTTGTAGCTGCTCACGATGAGGGCCTTGAATCGCGGCAGTGTTACCGAGGATCGAAATCCTGTGCTCGCGAATTGCAGAGCGGCATCGAAGTCGTCGTTGGCGAATGCTCGCGCCTGACGTGTCACCACGTCAAAGGCAGCCTCGGCTACCTCCGGGGTGCATGTCTGAATCATCGGGTCAGCGTCAGATGCCGGTTGGCTCGCGCTCGGGCTGGGGGAGCATGCGGCAAGCATGACAACGGCAGTCAGCAGGAAGGAAACCACGACCGCAAGCCTCAAGAGGGAGCTCCGGTCTGAAGGCCGTTGATGACAATCCCCGGTACCGCTGACATTCGTTGGCATCGCAATCTCCTCGTCCACGGCAGTGGGTTACGCGCCTTCAGGTCCATCAGATTCGAAGCGGCGAAAGGAGAGGTACCAGATGTAATAGATCGCCAGCACTGGTCCGCCGAGGATGATGAAGTACGGAATCAAGCCACCCCTCCCCGAATTGATGTAGGCGAAACCCTGCCATACCAACGCGATCGCTACGGCGAAGAAGATCCCACTCATGACATAGCTTTGCGGCTTGCGGGCAGCCCATGGACGACTGTCACCCACATATTCGTCGGGCATGCGCACTCCTCATTTCGGTCGATCTTCGGGGTTCTCGGTACCGCGATGATCATCCTCTCATCGGTGGAGAGAGTTGGCCCTGCGGATTGACCGCCTTCATCCACAGTCGGATGAGCGCAGCTGTCTGCAATCACGCCATCATGTAGCGGGGGGAGTCTGTGGGCGCTCGGTGCCAATCACGGGCGGAGGTCCAAGTACTTGGGGCGGGCCTTCATTGTGTGGAGAAGTTGATGGGCTTGAGTCGGTTTGCGCGGGGTCTATAGATTTCGGCGTGGGTTCTGCGACGTCCATCGCTACTGGGCGTGACGGGCGGCGTCGAAACTGGCCAGGAGATCGACGGCACCCCGATGGCGTTCGCGCGTGGTGGCGTCCGCCCTTCACATCCGAAGCCAGCCAATGGAGAGACGTGGCTAATGGCGACGCCGCAAACAACTCAGGTTGAAAGGTGATCGACATCGCCCTTCCGGGACCAAGTCGCCCACAAGGCCCAAGACTCGATGACTCGACCCCGGTCGAGTGCCGACGACAGCCTGTTCCACGTGCGTACCGCTTCGCTCAAGGAGATCGGCATCGTGGATGGCGACCTGGCAGGCGTGGCGGTCGTGGCCAAGTACACGGAGGGCGGCCGCTAGTTGAGGGCGAAGTCGGCGACGGCCTTCAGCAGCGCATCGAAGCGAGGATCTCCAGTGAGGCCAGGCGGCCCGATTCGCGGCGCGAAGGTCGTCGTTGTCGTACAGCAAGCGTTGCACGTCCTTGCCTGCGTCCAAGACAGGAAGAAGGCGCGTCGAGGGGTCGGCTTGTTCGTTACACAGCCGCCGAAGTCGAGGCTTTCGTCCACCGCTTCGACGAACGGGGCTACCAGCGAAGCCGCACGACGCAAGGGCATCAGTGACTGTCGCCCCGTCACGGCCGTACCAAGCGCGCGCCGGCCCCCTCCGCCTCCTGCGCATCGCGAAGAGCGTTGGTGCGGAACAGAGTTGGCACGATCTGCGGCTCACATGAGGGAGGCAGGGGCATGGTCTACCAAGCACGCATTGCTGACGACGAACTCAAGGTCAGGCCGCAGTCGTCCGGTGCAGTCCTCATTGAGGGCCCCAGGCATGCGGAAGGATCGAGACCGCTCGTCAGCAGGTTCTAGCGAGCGCACTGACCTCTGCCCTTGGGTGGACCGCTTTCCCCCGGGGCCGGACCGCAAATAGAGGCGTTGGTCACTCCCGTCCCAGTGGGTGGAAGTAGTCAAACAACCCTTGCTTGATCGGCTGGCGGAACCTCAGGAGCATCTTGACAACCGGCAGAGGCTGCCCATCTCCGCCCGGCATGGTTGTTTCCTCCGCCGCGTGCGCAGTGGCGCGGCCGAGGTAATAGTGGTCGCTGCCCTCGGCGTCATCCTTCTTCACGAAGACGTGCACCTCGACGAGCCCGTCGACTATGAGGCGCACTTCCTTGCTATCGAGGGTCTTGTTGCTCCGCGAGAACCAGCGCATCGTCGATGGGTCAAGTAGTTGGTCTTCATAGGCCGTGCTCGCTTCGATCTCAGTGGACTTGTTCAGCGTGACGAAGATCGCGCAGATACCAGATGTCTCATCGGTCCGGTAACCGTAAATGATCGACGCGAATGTGCGGGGCCACCCGACGAGACGCGCGGCATCACGCCGGGAGTACTGCATGCCTGGCGTGAATGTGACATCCGACTGGTACCGGTTCTGGATGAGTTGCTTTCCGGTCCTCAGGAGGTCTTCAACGGCTTCGCTGATGGCGGCGCTCCTACCATAGGCTGCAGCGAACTCGTCCGTGAGGCAGATGACGTCACCGAGTCGCTGTGCGATTCCAACTTGGTAGCGCTTGACATCAGCCGGCGTGTAGCCCGTGAGAGTGAGAGTGTCGATCGCACTGGTGACTTGCGAGTTGCCTGTGGGGAACTCCGCCAACTCGAAGGCTTTCAGGATATCGGACTCCGTTGTAGGCCCCGTCGAGAGAAGAATCGTGAGCAGGACCAACTCGTGCATTCGTTTGGCTGCGAGCACTTCGTGGGAAAGGAGGTCCAAGGCCCGGGACTCGCTCGGTGTGAGTCCGGAATCCTCACGCAGGAGCGACTGGACCAAGGCCGGATAATGCTGCTTCTTCGTCGCGAGCAGTACCGGATCCACTGAGTGGAAGCGATAGAAGTCCCACAGTTTCGGGATTTCGCCCACTCGATTCCTCATTGCCACTAAAGCGTTCTTGAGGTTCGACATGCTGTCGAGTTGCGTCTGCTTGATGGAGTTGAGGATGCGCTCACGCGAGATCTCATCGAAGCTGACACTGGAGAGACCGGGGAGCGCGCCAGCCTCCACGGCCTCGTTCAGTCGCTCTCGAAGCGACTCTCGGTTCAGGGAGTCGTCGCCAAACAATGCGATCGGGATCAGGAAGTTGTTGTTGTAGTTGCCGATGAAGTCAATGACCGTCAGGTAGTCCTTCCCCTCGGCCCGACGCAAACCGCGGCCCAACTGTTGAACGAAGACGATGGCGGACTGCGTTTGCCGAAGCATGATGACTTGGTTGAGGGTAGGAATGTCCACGCCTTCGTTGAACACGTCGACCGTCAGGATGTAGTCGAGCTCGCCCGACTCCAGTTGGGCGACTCGTTGTTCCTTAGCCTCGATCGAGTCTTGGCCGGTCAGGGCAATTGTTCGCAGCGTGTGTCCTCTGAGGGACCGCTTGTTGAGTTCCTCGGAGAGCATGCGGGCTTCTGCGACACGGCTGCAAAAGATCAGTCCGCGAGGTGGGACGCCTGACTGCCCGTAGAGGTCCAAGGCCTGGATGAGGTGTCCCACACGATCTTGGGAGATCAGCAACTGAAGGGGGGTTTCGTCGGTTGTGGTGACGTCGTCGTCGTACACGATGTCGGAGATGCCGTAGTAGTGGAACGGACACAGCATCTCGGCTTCGAGGGCCTTACTGAGACGAATCTCGTAGGGCACGTTGTAGTCGAAGAGCTCGAAGACGTTGAAACCATCCGTTCGTTCGGGGGTCGCGGTCATACCAAGAAGGAACCGCGGATTGAATCGCTCGATGACGCGCCGGTAGGTGGTCGCTCCTGCGCGGTGGGCCTCGTCAACGATGATGTAGTCGAAGGCATCGTCGGTGAACGAGGCGAGAGTGGCTTCTTGGGACAGGGTCTGAACGGTCGCGAAGACGAAGCGTCGATCCGACTGCTTGCTTGACCCAGTGAGCAGACCGTAGTCGGTCGCAGGCCCTCCCAGAACCCGTCGATACTCCCGAATGGTGCGATCGAGAATCTGCTCGCGGTGGACGACGAAGAGCATCCGAGTCGGGTTGACCGACCGCACGTCGAGTGCGGACAGCATGGTCTTTCCCGTTCCGGTAGCAGAGATGACGATTGCTCGCTCGGCTCCTTGGGCCCGGGCGAAGTCGAGTGCCAGGAGGGCGTCCTGCTGCATGATGTTGGGCTCGATGAACGGCGGGAACTGTAGGTCCCCGGGAATCGCCTGCTTTCCTGACTCGCGCCGTGGGGGTGCAACGTAGGTCGCCGCGTACTCGTCAATCCACTCCTGCGTGAGTGGCTCAGACGCGGCGATCTGCTCGTCAAGGAGACTGATCAACTGATTTGCGAGGTCACTTCCAGTAGCTGCTGAGACCTTGAGATTCCATTCGTGATTCTGAGAGAGGGCGCGGTTCGTGAGGTTCGAGCTGCCGATCATGGCAGTCACACTTCGGGGTCGCTCAAACACGTATCCCTTCGGATGGAAGCCCTCGGCCGTGTGACGTCGCACGTCGATTCCGAGGAGCTTCTTGAGGTTCAGTAGCTCTGAAAAGGACCGCGGGTCATTGAAGCCGAGGAAGTCTGAGGTGACGATGCGTCCGCTGCCCTTGTGGTCACGGAGGTGCTGCTTCAGTTGCGCTATGGCCCCAGCGGAGATGAAGGCAACCGAGAACGTGAAGTCGCCGCCTCGCTGGAGTTCTTCGACGAGGGCGTGTTCGACCGTTCGTCCATCCTGATTCAAGACCAGTCGAGGGTTGTACTGCCCTGGCCCCTCTGTCGGGCTCCCGACATAGCCGAATTGGATGTCGCGGCTGAAGCGGTTGGACCAGACCAGGTCGCTGTCCATCAGGTGAGTTCGGCCCGGATTAACGCGAGGGCTGGGATGTCTGCAGGAGCCCAGGGGATTGTCTCCAATTCATCTGGCGGCAACCATTTAATGGAAGTGTGCTCTGTCAGTTTCGGGGTACCCGCCACGAGACGGCAGTAGAAAGTGGTGAGCGTGACCTCGCCGAACTCATACTCGTGCGTCGTCGTAGTCACCTCGCGCCCAACCTCGACGGTGCATCCGAGCTCCTCGGTGATCTCACGCATCAGAGCGGCTTGCTTCGACTCACCCTGTTCGATCTTGCCGCCGGGGAACTCCCACAGACCGGGCAGGTTGCCATCGTCACCCCGTTGCGCGCACATCACAAGCCCGCCCCTTGTGATGACCGCCCCAACCACGTGAATCTGCTTCGGCACGGGTCCTCCTTAGATGCAGCAAGCTTAGTGCGAGGTTGAACGATGACCGCGATCATCGACCTGATTCATGTGCGCATGGTCGGTCGCCTGACACCGTCAAGAAGTCTTCAAGGGAGACCCGCTAGCCGCTTGACGCGGGCGGTTCAACAGGCTCGGTTCTCTGCCAGATCGCGACGGTGGACCCCCAGATCTGGCGTGCCGCTCGCCTGATGGATTCCTCGTCATCCCAGTCGATTCCGCTGAGGTCGAAGACGAGTCGTTCACTCATGTCGCGCTCCTTGGCTCGGCCTTCCCGTCCGGTTTCCCAGGCGGGCAGCTCTTCCTCCGGGGCCACCGTCGTGATCGAGCTGGGCGGTTGGCAGGTGGCCGGCCGGAGGGCTTGAGGCCACCTTCTTGAGCAACGTCAGTATGCCACGGCGATCTGACACGGTCACACATGCGAGAACGGCATGGGACGACGCAAGGGGAGTGAGGGCTCGGTTCGGCTCACGCCGGGAGGGTCGGGGATATCGACGCGCGGAAGAACTCGGCGCTCGCTCCGATCGCCATCAGGGCTGTGTGCGACTACCGGAGCGTGCTCGAGAACCACGACGCCCTGGCGGCCGACGGGGTTGGTATGCGGACGATCTCGAACGCCCGCCCTGTGCTGGGTGCAGCGCTCGCCTGCTGATCGCTCTTCTCGGATGGTGTGGGCTGCGCTGGAGCGAGGGCGTCAGCCTGCACGAGCAGGCCGTCTGGCGTGACCGGCCGCAGATCACCATCGATCGCGTGCTCGTGCGCCGATCGCAGAGCGACGTGGACGCGGATACCGGCTTCGGCCTGCACCTGTTGGAGAACAACTACTGGCAGCAGGAGCCACCGAAGGCGGGCGTGACCGCCACCGTGCCGCTCCCTCGGCCGATCATCTCCCCGGGCTACACCCACAGCATTGGCGTGCTCGACAACACGAACTGGCGACGCGATGTGTGGCTGCCGGCCCGAGAGGCCGCGCTGCTGCGGCACTCGGACAAGAAGACCACGGAGCGGCACTATGCGAGGGCGATGCAGGAACGGGCCCACGACCGGGCTCGCCGGCATGTGCTGATCGACAAGGGGGAGAGTCTCGGCGACCGACTGGAAGTACTGTGGTTTGCTTGGGTGAAGGTCTTCCCAGACATCATCTCCAAGCTCGGCATGGACGCCGACAACGTCATCGACCTCGACGAGCGACGTCGGTCGATTTGATGGCTGGACGGGTCGGTTTCGTGAGGAAGTTGATGAGTTCAAATACATCAGCGCGGGGTGCATCAACTTCGCGCGGGGGCATGGGCGCCCCGTTTTGCGGCTTATTCAGTCCAGGGCGGGTACCGGCAGTCTACCGGTACCCGCCATTGCAGTTGCGGCCGAAGTACCGGTATTCTGCCGGTATGAAGACTGAGGATCAGACCGAGGCACTAGAGCGCATCGAGACCCGCGTCAGTCCTGCCGACCGGGCTCGGATCGGTGCGGCCGCGGTTGCCCGGCACGAGTCCGTCGCGCGATTCGTCCAGCGCGCTGCCCTCAAGGAGGCCGACGACGTCCTTGGACGCGAGGTCGACGTCACCAGGATGCCCGTAGATCAGTTCGAAGATCTCCTGGCCGCACTCGACCGACCGGCCGAGCCGATTCCTGAGATCGTGCAACTCGCAGCGAGCGACCGTGCCTTCTCTCGACGCTAGTGGCGCTCCTCTCCGAGGCTCTGTCTGACCACCACGACCTCGACCCTTTCGAGTCTGATCGGGTGGAACTGAATCAGTGGCTTAAGCAAGAGGCGCGCAGGGCTCATCACGCCGGCACTGCTCGCGTCACGGTCTGGACCGACGAGGTAACGGGGGTCGTCGTGGGCTACTACGCGATCGCGCCAACCAACGTTGCTCCTGACGGACTCAGCAGGAAAGCGCGCGCCGGACTGTCGGGCCCGATCCCCGGATACCTGATCGCGAAGCTGGCGCTGAGCCAACAGTTGATGGGCACCGGACTGGGCGGTCAACTGTTGCTTGACGTATTGGAGACTGTGGCAGCAGCAGCCAACGTGGCCGGTGGGCGTCTCGTCGTCGTGGACGCGATAAACGAGAGAGCCCACGGGTTCTATGCGCACTACGGGTTCACGCCGATCGCGGGCGGCATGCGACTCTTCGCTCGGATCGATGCCGTGAGCGCGTCTATCGCGCACGCCCAATACGGGGCAGCCGGTGGTGACACGAGTGCGGTCGCGGCGGGCTTGCGTTGGGCAGTGTCCGGTGAACCTGAGTACGTCTTGATCCTCCAGATCGAACCGGTCGCGCACCAGGCCAAGGGGAGCGGTGCGGCCCACGATGCCGTCTCCGACATCTTCACGCAGCTCGGGTTTCAGACGATCGGTCGACTGTCTGATGCCCTGGCACGGGCGGGGGCCGGCGCCCACTGTCGAATCGACTCGCCGCGGCACGCGACGATCGTCGCTCGGCTTGATACAGGTGCGGCAATCGACGTTCCCATCCCCCATGACCGCCCCGATCTGAACGAGCACCTTTCGGCGCAGGGTTTCGCGAGTGTCTACATCACAACAAACAGCATCGGGCACGACGGGCTACTCGATCGCGGCCTGTTCGAGCGCGACAGTGCCCGCGGACACGTCATGGGCGCCGAGGTGGTTGTCATCCGGGACTGAAGGACCCCGCCCGCATTCGAGGCCTAGGTGGAGGCTCGCATCGCTTTATCTTCCGCCAGTTATCCACAGATCGTGAATTCGTGCGGTGAAAAGAAGGAGCAGAAGCTTGATTCTCTCTCCAGTAAGTGGGAAAGAGATTGCGGAAAGTTATTGCTAAGCAACGATTTGGCTGGTGGCCAGGGGCGGGTCGAACCGCCGACCTTCCGATTTTCAGACCCTCCACATCTAAGAAGCTATCCCACGGAATTGTTGGTAATCAACGGTTTTCGCGCATCCAGACCCACTGAGAACCACCCAGACTCACCGAGATAGGGCAGAAGATAGGACAGAAATGAGGTGATGTCCGCAGGGCTACTTAGGCAGTCTCCGTGGTCTTGCAAGATGGCTCAACACCGTAGGCTGGCAGCCGGGCCAGTCCGCTAACGGTCTGCGGTGCCTCATAACGATGCGCGCCACGCGACTTTCGGCCGCTATCGGGTCCTCGTCTTCCCAGACACGCACGCTCAGCCATCGAGCATCGGCCAGCAGAACGTCGGTCTGCCGATCCCGCTCGACGTTCCGTGCGAGCTTCGGCCCCTAATAGTCGAAGTTGGCCTTGGGGCTGGTTCCAGGCTCTGGACAGGGATGCCACAAGCAGCCGTCGACGAAGGCCGCCACCCTGGCACGACGGAAGACCAGGTCGGCTGTCCGCCGTACTGGCTTCAGTGGCCGCGCCGCAATACGGTAGCGAAAGCCCAGGGCGTGAAGGCGCCAACGAAGCGCCATCTCTGGACCGGTATCTCGCGAGCGATTGGCTTGCAAGACTCGCCGCCGCGCAGGTGTCGACGCCGACGACTCGGCGGTCGTCACCGCAAGCAAGTCTCGAGAGTCGATCGGCACGCAGCAATTGTGTCGGCTCGCTAAGTGAAGTCGTCACGACCTTGGAAGGGGACTCCACGCCAATCGCGCGGCGACTACAGTCCAGGCATGCGGGGGTTGGGGGACTACATCGATCTGACCTTGGCCCAGGCGGAGCAGCAGTGGAAGAGTGCCCTGTCGCGCGTTCCGGCCAAGCGCCAGGTGCCCTTCGAGCCGATCGAGACCCTCCTGTCGCTGGGTGCCTCGTTCCTTGTCAACCACCGCCATTACGGCGGGAGCACCGCTCAGCGGGCTGTTTCGCCTATTCCCGAGTTGGCGACGTTGTTCCGTCGGCCTAACTCGAGCATCTTGGCGAAGATGGCCAATCTGGATGGAAGTCGACGAAACGGCGCGAAACACGACCTACTTGCGGGCACGCGCCTTCGCGAGCGTCCGGATGACTACGCCGGGATCTACCGAACGATCTTCGCTGCAGCGCGAGCTGTGGGTATCCCTCAGGATCAGTTGCCGGACTTCCTGGGTCTTGAATTTGGCGGATCGCTCCACCTACTTGGGCAAGCCGAGTTAGAAGAATCGGTTGTGGAGGAAGCTCTGTCCGGCGAGGTGCGCCGCTGGGCGGAAGTCCGGCCAGATCTCACAGAGGCGGAAACGGAGAGGTTGCTTGTAGCCAGGACGCGCGTTGGCCAACACGTATTCGCAAGCCACGTTCTGGACAACTGCGGTCACAAGTGCGTTTTCTGCGGGCTCGAGTTGGGGAAGGCGGCTGCGCCAAGAATGCTCGTGGCCAGCCACATCAAGCCATGGAAAGACAGCAGCGCTCGCGAGCGGCTTGATCACAGAAATGGACTGGCGGCCTGCCCGATCCACGATGTTGCCTTTGATGCGGGACTCATCACCGTGAATGGGGGATTGAAGATTCACCTGTCGGAGAAGCTCCAGCAGGGCATGCTCGACGATCCCGTTGCATCGTCCTATTTCGCCCGCCCGCCGTTGCGGGAAACGATCCTGCTGCCAGCATCGGCGGACCACCCTGGGACCGAGTACTTGGCCTGGCACAAGGACAGGATCTTCGAGGCAGCGTGAGTTCGGCCGAGGCGGGTAGCGGGTGCATCACACGAGGAAGTAGCGAACTGCATCAAGCACCGCGAGCAGGCCGGGTTTCGTAACCGTGGCGCCTCGAGACGCGTAGTCCGGGTGCCAGCTTTCTCCGCTTGCCTCGACGATGCATCTTGCGAGGTCGGGCTTTCCTAGACGCTCATCGATGCCGAGCCCGAGGCGGTCGTTGATTAGCACGAAAATGGTCCTCGGCTCAGTGGAGCCTGTGAACATGGGCGGCGGGGGTACACCGATCTCATGCGCCAGTTCATAGACGATGTCGAGCTTTCGAGCTCCCTGCGCCCACATCACGTCGACATGCCGCAGGCTCACATTGGCTCCTGGATGCTCGAGATCTGCGACTCTGTCCACGCGGTGACTTTCGACAGGCTGCTTTCGCCGGGGTTCGTCCCAACAAGGAGCGACGACAACCGTATGCGATCCAGCACGACAGTTCTTGCGGCGAGCGAATTCCAATCCTCACCGGCCGCAATCACATCCGGTATGGCAAGTGCGGTTGCTGGGTCATGGTCGAGAGCAAGCCACCCAGACAAACGCGCACATCGACATCGGTCGCCTTGTGTACGTAGTCCTTCTCGACAGTCACCTGCGCAAGCAGGACGGGAAAGCCTGACCTCCCGTCCGGGAAAGGACCTGCGTGCTTTCGCGGCCTCGGTGCTGCTGGACAGCGGAAGCAGTCTCACGGAGGCCGCCCTGATGCTGCGACATGCTGACAAGAAGACCACCGAAAGGCATTACGCCCGGGCGATGCAGGAGCGCGCCCATGACCGTTCAAGGCGGGACGTGCAGATCGATCGGGGGGCGAGCCTGCCCGAGCGTCTTGACGCTCTATGGGAGGCGTGGGAGGGGGCCTTCCCGAACGTTGTCCCACGGCTAGGGATGGGCTGGAGCACTGTCACGGATCTCGAGTCTCGACGCAGGCTCGTCTGACGTCGGGTCGAGGCTTTCTGAGGGTCGAATCGTGACAACGTTGATAAGTTCATGTGCTTTGGCGCGGGATGTATCAATTCAATGGAACCCGGGTGCCGTCCTTCACCACGGGATTCCCCACGCATGCCGGGCGCGCCAGTGGAACATTGCGACACCAAAATGCCAGAAAACTTCTTTAAGGAGAATTAGCTGGTGTTGGCGTGTGGCATTCTTGATACTAAGAAGCCAGTAAATGTCACCACACACAATTATTGAGCTATATGCTGTCCTAGTGGGCGGGATCAGCGCGACTGGCCGAGATGAGCTCGCGCGCGTGCTGGGTGGCCGGCGCTTCGTGACGCCGGCGGACGTGGCCGCCGAGTTGAGCGTCGACTCGACCGCGGCGACGCAGCGGCTGGCACGGTGGGCCCGAGACGGCTGGCTGCGGCGGGTCCGTCGGGGGCTGTACATCGGCGTTCCCGTCGATGCGTCCAACCCTGGAGCTTGGTCCGACGATGCGTTGGTGATCGCCGCGCGGGTCTGGGATCCCTGCTACTTCACGGGCTGGACGGCGGCCCGGCATTGGGCTCTGACCGAGCAGGTGTTCCGGACCACAGTACTCAAGTCTTCTGCTCGAGTCCGTGAAGCGAGGCCAAACCTGCTGGACCACGACTACATGGTTGTCCACACCGATCCCGAAGCCTTGACCTGGGGCTTGGTAAGCGAGTGGAACGACGGCGAGCGGTTGCAGTTCGCTAATGCCGCTCGGACCGTTGTTGACATCTTGGACGACCCACAGCTCGGTGGTGGGATGCGTCATTCCGCCGAAGTCCTCGCAAGCTTTCTCGAGGAGCATGACTCCGCGCTCCTGATCGACGCCGCTGACCGCCTCGACAACGGCGCGGTCTTCAAGCGATTGGGCTATCTCGCCGAACAACTCGGTCTCGACGATAACGTGCTCGTCTCGGCTTGTCTGGAAAGGCTGACGTCGGGCATCTCAGCGCTCGACCCCGCCGGACCGCCCGGAGGCCAACGCGTCTCGCGCTGGTGTTTGCGTGTCAACGCAACAATCGCACGTGACGGTGCCTCGTGATTTCGCAACGGGATCTGGCCGCGCTGCGCGCGGAATGGTCCTTGGGTCAGGACGTCATCGAGAAGGACTACGTGCTCGGATGGCTGCTGTCGACGATCACTCCTTCAAGCGCACACGGAATAAGCGCGGTCGTGCCACGACGGTTGGGAAGGTCGCCTACCGAGGCCCGAACGCGAGTCCCTCCATGCCGAAGGTAAAGCTCGACCTCACTTCAGACGAGCTACTCGTCGCGCCAGGCGTGCTTCGCCCAATTGGACACCCCTATCGCGACGTGCTCCCGCAAGCGCGCGTGCTCAGCTACTCAATTGCCGAGCTATTTGGTGAGAAGTTGCGGGCCTTGGCCGAGCGATGTCGCCCACGCGATCTCTATGACGTCGTCCACCTCCATCGGCACCCCGATCTGATAGGCCGAGCCGATCCGGTACGACATGCGCTTGAGCGCAAGTGTGAGCACGCGGGTATCGAGGTTCCTTCGGCGGACACAATTCGCTCCTCTCCGTTCCGAGCGGAGATCGAAGAGGAATGGGAGAACATGCTCGGGCACCAGCTCCCGCGCCCGCTTGTCCCATTCTCAGCTTTCTGGCGTGCCCTCGACGAGGTCTTCGGTTGGCTCGAAGGGTCATCGCCAACCACCCAGCTTCCGCGCGCAAGCGTCGGGCAGGTCAGTGCATGGGAAGCACCCC
>WLOY01000130.1 GCA_009699015.1 Actinomycetota bacterium
GACGGTGGCCGAGGACCGCAGCGCCCAGAGCGCGACGGCCGAGGCAGCCGCAACATTCAGGGAGTCGACTCCCCCGGCCATCGGGATGCGAACCCTCACATCCGCTGATCCGAGTGCCGCCGGTGACAGGCCGTCACCCTCGGTCCCGAACACGAGGGCCAGCCGCTCAGGTGCCGACCTCGCAAAGGAGTCCAGGTCCACGGAGTCATCCCCGAGGCCGAGTGCTGCGACCACGAAGCCCATCGAGCGAAGGTCTTCGAGCCCGCCATGCCAATCAGGCATCCTCGTCCACGGAACAAGGAAGACCGTACCCATCGAAACGCGCACGCTGCGGCGGTAAAGGGGATCAGCGCACCGCGGGGAAACGAGCACGGCATGCGCGCCGAGGGCCGCCACGCTCCTGAAGATTGCTCCGACATTCGTATGGTCGACGATGTCCTCGAGCACCACCACTCGCACCAGGCCCTCCCCGGGGCACACGCCGGCGATCAACTCGCCAACGGGCGCAAGCGGAGGACGGTGCATGGCCGCGAGGGCTCCGCGGTGGAGATGAAAGCCGGTGATGGCCCGCAGGGTCTGCGCATCGGCGACGAACACCGGCACAGCACCGTCGGCCCCTGCGTCAACCTGGCCGAGCACTGGGCCGAGGTCCTCGAGCCACCGTTCAGCCATGAGGAAGGATCGCGGTCGGTGACCCGCACCGACCGCGATCCGGATGACCTCCGAGCTCTCCGCGATGTACAGGCCCATCGACGGCTCATGACGGGACCGCAGGGCCACGTCAGTGAGGCTCACATAGTCGGCGAGGCGTGCATCAGCCGGGTCGGTGATGCGGACGATGCCCACGCGCGCGAACGCCTACCCGCCTGTTGACGCGGAGGCACTGGCGGGGACTGGGTCCTCGTCGTCGGCGATCTCGTCCTCGCCCGGCTCGATCTGCACCTTCGGCAGGATCCGGTCGAGCCATCCCGGCAGCCACCAGTTCGCCTTGCCGAGCATCGACATGAGCGACGGCACGAGGATGAGTCGGACGATGAACGCATCGATGATGACGGCGGACGCGAGCGCGATGCCGAAGAGCTTGATCGTGGCGTCCGGTGTCGGCACGAAGGCGAGGAACACGCTCGCCATGATCGCGGCGGCAATCATGACCACGCGACCGGAACCCGCGAGGCCGCGACGCACGGATGCCGCGTTGTCGCCCGTCCGCGCCCACTCCTCCTGCATCCGCGACACGAGGAATACCTGGTAGTCCATCGAGAGGCCGAAGAGTATGGCAAACACCATGATCGGCAGGAAGGGCATGATCGGACCCGTGCCTGAGATCCCGAGCGGACCGGCCAGCCACCCCCACTGGAAGACCGCCACCGTGATGCCCATTGCCGCCCCGAAGCTCAGCAGGCTCGTGAGGGCAGCGGTGAGCGGGACGACGAGCGAGTGGAAGAGCAAGGTCAGCGCAAGGAAGCCGAATCCGACGACGACGAGCAGGAAGATCGGCAGCGCGTCAGTGAGCACGGTCGTGAAGTCGCTCGTGATCGCCTGCGCACCGCCGACGTAGATGCCCGCCCCCGTCGCCTGCTCCAACGCCGGGTCGACCTCGGTTCGAAGGCGATCGAGCAGCTGCGTCGTCGCCTCATCCTGCGGGGCTGACGCAGGCACGACCATGATCGACGCCACCGTGCCATCCTCGCTGAAGGCGCCCGGGTTACCCGCGATGAGCGGAAGCATCGCCGCGGTCGGCAGGGTCCCGGCGACGCCATCCGCGGTCGCCAGGCCGTTGACGATCGCGCCGTAGGCCTCCATGTCGCGAGGCTCCCCCAACTTCACCGCTACGAAGAACGGCCCATTGACGCCAGCGCCGAAGCCCTCGCTCATGAGGTCGAACGCAACCCTGCCCGGGCTTCCGGCTGCCTTGCCCGAGTCATCGGAGAAACCCTGGCGCAGGCTGAACAGCGGGATCGCAAGAACGAGCACAACGAGCAGCGAGATCGCCGCAGGGATGATGGGACGCCGCTGCAGGCCGCGACCGTACCTCGCCCAGGCCTTCCCCTCGGGATGCACCACACCGGGCTTCTTGCCCCACGGCATGCGCAGGCCCAGCGCCTTCGCGCCGAGCAGGCTGAGCAGCGCCGGCAGCATCCACAGCGCCGACAGCATGACCATGAGCACGGTGAGAGACGCTGCGACCGAGAGCCCGACGAAGAAGTTGATGCGCAGGACGAACAGGCCGAGCAAGGCGATGATGACGGTCCCACCGGCGAACAGGACTGCGCGGCCTGCGGTCTCCACGGCCTCCATCGCGGCATCCTTCGGCGCGTGGCCCGCAAGGACCGCCTGGCGGAACCGGTTCATGACGAACAGCGCGTAGTCGATGCCCACGCCGAGTCCGATCATCGCTGCCAGTGTCGGGGCGAAGGTGGCGACGTCGAGGAAATTGGCGACCACGATGATCGCCATCTGACCCATTGCGAGTCCGACCACTGCGACGACGATCGGCATGCCCGCCGCGATGATCGAGCCGAAGGCGATGAGGAGGATGACGATTGCCACGAGGATTCCGATGCCCTCACTGCTCGGCGGCTCCTGGCCAGCGAAATCGAGGACCTGTCCATTGGCGCCGACCGCGATCTCGGACCCGTTGAGGGCCTTGACGCCATTGAGGATGGCCTTCGCATCCTGCGTCGGGATCTGGCCCCCGTCCGAGGAGAAGGAGACCGTGGCATAGGCCACCCGTCCATCAGGGCTCACCGGCGACATCGCCTGCTGGGCCGCCTTGGATGCGTCGGCGAACGCGGCCCGCTGATCCTCCGGCATCGCCGCGAGGTCGGCCTCTGAGGGACCGGCCTGCATCGGCGGGCATGCCTTGCCGAGCCCGGGGCCGAACGGAGTGGAAACGCAATCAACTGATGGCAGGGCAGCGATCGTGTCGAGCAGCGGCTTGACCTTCGCAACCGTCGCCTCATCGACCGCCGTGCCGCTCGCTGGTGACCAGACCACCCGAGCAGACGCCCCGGTCGCCGCGCCTGCATCCGGCAGCTCCATGAGGAGTTCCTGGGCTGCCGTCGACTCGGTATCCGGGAGCTCGAAGGAGTCATTGAGCGTGCCGCCGAGGCCAACGCCGAGGCCCACGACCGCGATGAGCGCCACGAGCCAGGAGATGAGGGCGATTACGGGGCGGCGTACTGCCCACGATGACAGGCCGGGCATGAAGGCTCCTCGCGATGAGTCGACTCGGCGCAGTTCCGCTCGAGGATTCGAACCTATCCGTCCATCTGAACGTCGTGCAAATCCAAGGCCTCGGAAACGACGGTAAACGCCACCCCACCCTGATATCCCCGGCGCAGCAGGTAGGCGACAAGGCGACGCTGAGCGTGATCGCGGCTCGCACTTCGCAGGGTGATGAGCTTGCGGTCGATGAGTGCCCGCGCACGGACCAGTTCGTCCTCGGAAGAAATCGACGCGAGCGCCGACTCGGCCAGGTCGTCGCTCACGCCCTTGTTTCGCAGCTCATGGCGTAGCACCGACCTCGCCGCCCCTCGAGTGCGATGTCGTGAGGCCACCCACAGCTCGGCGAACTCCGCGTCGTTGACGAGCCCGACCTCCTCGAACCGGTCAAGGACCCGCTCGATGACCTCCGGCGGGATGCCTCGCTCCGCCAAGTCCTCGTCAAGCTCATGACGGGTGCGCGCCGATGCGGTGAGACGTCGAAGGACGATCGCCCTCGCCGCGCTCTCCGGATCCGCCTCATGCTGCGGATCGGTGAGCGTCCCCTCGCCGGGCTCGCTGGCGCCGGCACGCGCGAACCTCCGACCGGATCTGCCCACTGCGCGCTGCCCTAGCCGTCGATTGACACGACCGCTGCCCGCTTCGACGCGGCAGGCTCGGCGCGCTTGGCACCCGCACCCGCAGGAGCAGCCGCAGACTCCGGCGCTGCCGAGCGAGGCGCCGGCTCTTCCGCCGGTGCGTCGACCCGCGGCCCGATGCCCATGTGCTCCTTGATCCGCTTCTCGATGTCGTCGGCGAGATCGGGGTTGTCCTTGAGGAAGGTCCGGGCATTCTCCTTGCCCTGGCCGAGCTGATCGCTCTCGTAGGTGTACCAGGCACCGGACTTCTTCACGATGCCGCAATCGACACCGAGGTCGATGAGCGAGCCCTCGCGCGAGATGCCCTCGCCGTAGAGGATGTCGAACTCGGCCTGCTTGAAGGGCGGCGCAACCTTGTTCTTCACGACCTTCACCCTGGTGCGGTTGCCGACCGCCTCGGTCCCGCCCTTGAGGGTCTCGATTCGGCGGACGTCCAGGCGCACGGACGCGTAGAACTTCAGTGCCTTGCCACCGGTTGTCGTCTCCGGAGACCCGAACATGACGCCGATCTTCTCGCGCAACTGGTTGATGAAGATGCAGGTCGTGTTCGTGTTGCTCAGCGCCCCGGCCATCTTGCGCAGGGCCTGGCTCATGAGCCGGGCCTGGAGGCCGACATGGCTATCGCCCATCTCGCCCTCGATCTCCGCACGGGGCACGAGCGCTGCCACGGAGTCGATCACGATGAGGTCCAGGGCGCCGGAGCGCACGAGGGTGTCGGTGATCTCGAGGGCCTGCTCACCCGTGTCGGGCTGCGACACGTAGAGGCTGTCGAGGTCGATGCCGAGGCGCGATGCGTAGTCGGGATCGAGTGCGTGCTCGGCGTCGATGAAGGCTGCGAGGCCGCCGGCCTTCTGGACGCTCGCGATGGCGTGCAGTGCGAGCGTGGTCTTGCCCGACGACTCAGGGCCGTAGATCTCGACGATGCGGCCGCGAGGCAGGCCGCCTATGCCGAGAGCGACGTCAAGGGCGATGGACCCGGTCGGGATGACGTCCATCGGGGCGCGGCCCTCCTCGCCGAGGCGCATGATCGAGCCCTTGCCGAATTGGCGTTCGATCTGGGCGAGTGCAGAGTCCAATGCCTTCTCGCGGTCGTTGGCGGCGCTGGCCATGTCGTCTCCTTGGGTAAGTTCGAATGTTGGTTCCCAGAACGTATGTCGACCCTCTGACAGTGGCGTAGGAGCAGATCCAGATCTGTGGACAGCAGCCCGGCCCATGTCGTGACGTCAATCTATATCGAACGCCTGTTCGAACGCCAGCGACACGCCGACGACACGTCGCACGCCGCCGGTGGGCCCGGCCCGGGCCGCCTCAGGCTCGCGCGGAAGTTCGCCGCGAGGATGGCTGCGCCACCCAGATCCCCAGCCCAATGAGCGGGAGAAGTGCCGCGGCGCACAGGACGCCATAGGAAGCCGCGAGCACGATGAGCCCGGCCAGCGCACCACCGACCGCCCCCGCCGCATTCATCACGACATCCGACAGGCCTTGCACAGACGGCCGGTCAGGCGCTGCCACCTCGTCCGTGACGAGCGTCGACCCGGCGATGAGCGTGCAGGACCAGCCAAGGCCAAGGAGGAACAAGCCGATGCCGAGGAGGATCACGTCGTCGCCGGGGGCGATCCCGGCAAGGACGCACGAGACCGCAAGGATCCCGATCCCGATGACGACCACTGGAACCCGTCCGACGCGGTCCACCGCCCAGCCGACCAGCGGCGACAGTGCATACATGCCCGCCACGTGGACGCTGATGACAAGGCCGATGAGCCGGAGCGAGACATCGACATGCGCCATGTGCACCGGCGTCATGACCATCACCATCACCATGACGACATGGCCGATGGCGATCGCACCGATCCCTAGGACCGCACGCGGCCTGCCGGAAAGGTGCCCGATCCCGTCGCGCAATCGCGGCTTGGGCTTCTCGTCCGCGGTCCCGCGCCGCTGTTCGACCGACATCAGGTAGGGATCCGGCCGGAGGAACACGAACAGGACGAGTGCCGCAAGTCCGAGCGCGACGAGGCACACGACATACGGACCGGCGAGCTGCGGGAGGCCGAGCGCAAGGCCGAGTGCCCCCGAGGCATCGAGGAGGTTCGGACCCAGTACCGCACCGATCGTCCCGGCCCAGACGACGAGCGACAGCGCCCGTGCGCGATGGTCATCGTGGGCGAGGTCGGTAGCGGCGTATCGCGCCTGATAGCCGGACGCCGACGCGACTCCGACCATGACACAGCCGATGAGGATGAGCGCCAGGTTTCGCTGGACCGCCGCGAGGATGACGACGACGGCACCGACCGCGCCTATCCCGTATCCCGTCGCGAGGGCGGCCCGACGGCCACGGCTCAGGGCGATGCGTGCGAGTGGCAGGGCGAGCAAGGCCGCCCCCAGCACGCCCGCCGTCTGGGCGAATCCGGCAGCGCCCTCGGAGTCGGCGATCGAGGCTGCGAGGAGCGACCCGGCCGGGATCGCACCGGCGACCGCGATGCCCCCGAGGACCGAACCGGTCGAGAGCACGCGCAGCGCATTGCGCTGGGCGCCTTCGATCATCGCTGGCGCGACCTGCTGGGCGGTCATTCCGGGCCTTCAACGATGTCGGGCGAACCCTGGTCTCCGTGCGGTCCGTGGGTGAGCCGAGCAGCGAGAGCCGCACTCACTGCCTCGTCGTCCTTGGGCAGGCCGAGCGCATCGAACGCGGCGATGAGCACGCTCGCGTCGGCCGTCCAGTCTGCGTAGTCGACGAGCACCGCTCGCCTGTGTCCGTAGAAGTCGTTGAGGTCGTCGACCGCTGATGCCATCCACTCCCGGGTCGTGCCGAGCACCTCCATCGCCCGGTCATTGCCGGGCCACCATCCGCTGCGGGCCGCATCGGCGGGATCGCGGACGTTCATGAGGTACGTCAGCCCGGGGAACAATTGGCCGAGGAAGACCAGGTACTCGAGGAGGAGGTCGTAGCTGGCGAAGTGACCCGGCTCATAGCGAACCTCCTTGAATCCGACGACCCGGGTCCCGCGGCTGGGCCGCAGGATGAACTCGACGACATGGCGGCGAAGATCGGCGAGCACCGCGGACGGGTCGAGCCGCGCCGATCCGTACCAGGGATGGTCGGGCCGTCCGGCATGGTGGCGGTCAGCGGTCTCTGCGACCGACTGCAGGTACTCGCGCAGCCCGCGCATGGCACCGTAGTTCTCGCCACGCACCACGACCCCGGGCAGGGCATTGAGCGCGGACTGGATCGCGGTACTGCCGGTTCGTCCGTAGGTCACGACCGTGACGTACGACAGGTCCTGTTCCCGCTGCTTCTCACGCCCGAACATGCCCTGACCATAACGTCACGGGGGGCCGGGCGTGATCGGAGTCCGGGCATCATCGGAGTCGGGGCGGCACCTCAACGACGGTGCACACCGCTCGCCAGATCTCCTTGGTGTCCGTGCCGCGTTCGATGGCCTCGGCCGCCGTGCACCCGAGGGGCGAGAGCACGACATCACGTGCCCACGAATGCGAGTACCCCGGGCCGAGGACCTCGTCCATCCGTTCCCAGAAGTCGGTCAGCCGCACCGGGTCGCCTTGCCTCGAGGGCTGGCGAGTGCCGGTTCACAGGTCGTGGCAGGGCCGATGACGAGATCGCGTGGCTAGTTCGCGTGAACGGCGAGGCGTGGGTGCTCTGCCTCGACGAGGTGATTCGTGACCGAATGCATGACATCCGAGAGCGGGACATCGAGGGCGCCGCAGATGGCAGCCAGCAATTCACTCGAGGCCTCCTTCTGACCTCGCTCGACCTCCGAGAGGTAGCCGAGGGAGACAGCAGCGGCCGCGGACACGTCACGCAGTGTGCGCCCCTGATCCTGCCGCCGACGACGTAATTCATCACCGATGACATGCCGAAGAACGATCATCGAACGACCTCCCTCCCGAACCCTCGATCACACGTTATCCCGGCGGACTGACACGCGCCACATCGGGAGCAGAATCCTTACCCAACAGTTACCTCAACACCAGGGGCGGCCGTCGGTATTCCGAGAGGCTGCGCGAAGTTCGACGGGTCAGGGGGCGGACGCGCGAACCACCCGCTCAACCTCGACGAGGCAGGCATCGACCGCTCCCCGCCTAATCTGCTCCCGGCCACCCTCGAGGCGCAGCAGCCGCGTTCGCGTCCGCCCGGACCGGGCATCGTGGACCGCGATCCAGACGCTGCCGGGCGGCTGCCCGTCCAGCCACTCCGGGCCCGCCACGCCCGTCGTGCCCACGCCGATATCGGAGCCGAGCACCCGGGTAGCGCCGGTCGCCATGCCCACCGCCACCGACTCGCTCACGACGTGCCCGAGGAGTCGCTCCTCGATGCCCAGGACCGAGCGCTTCACGTCAGTCGCGTAGGCCACGACACCGCCCCTGAGAACCGCCGAGCATCCCGGGACCTCGGCGATCGTCGAGGCGAGCAGCCCCGCGGTGATCGACTCCGCGGTCGCGAGGGTCAGCCCCTGCTCGCGGAGAAGGTCGACGACTCGGTCAGCGGACGTCACCGCACCGCGCCATCGTCGGTGATCATCCCCGGGGCGACAGATCGCAGCCGGCGCGCCCGCATGAAGTAGTCGACGCCCGTGGCGACGGTGAGGACGACGGCGGCTCCCATGACAACACTGCTCACGACTGCCCACCACGTCAATCCTGGAACGACGACGAGGTACATCGTGATCGCGATCGTCTGGACCACCGTCTTGAGCTTGCCGCCCCTGCTGGCCGGAATCACGCCGTGCTCGATCACCCACAGGCGGAGCAGGCTCACCGCGAATTCGCGCACGAGGATCACGACGGTCACCCACCAGGGCAGATCGCCGAGGATCGACAGGCCGATCAGCGCCGCCCCGATGAGCGCCTTGTCAGCGAGGGGATCGGCGAGCTTGCCGAAGTTCGTCACCTGCCCGAGCCTGCGGGCCACCGCCCCGTCGATGAAGTCCGTGATCGACGCGATGACGAACACGAGCGCCGCGCTGTCGCGGGCGAGTCCGGCTCCACCCCCGCCCGAGAACAGGAGCACGACCATGACCGGCACGCACAGCAGGCGCAGCAGGGTGAGGGCATTGGGCAGGTTCAGGACCGGCGCATTGCTCGCCGGGTATCCGGCCGGGTCGAGTCGCGCGGGTTTCACGACCGTTCCGCGATGAGGTCGACGCCGTCCGTATCGACGACGACAGCTGCGATGAATTCACCCACCAGGGCGTCGCCGGCCTGCTCGAGCGCGAGCACCGTGGCACCGTCGTCCGGCCCCTGATGGCCAGCGTGCCCGACCGCGATCCAGTCGCCTGCGTCGTCCTGCTCGATTGCCTCGACGAGGACGGTCACCTGCTCGCCGATTCGGTCCTCGGCCCGCTGAGCCATGATCTCCTCGACGAGCGACGTGATCGATTCGACCCGTTCGCGGATGACCTCTTCGTCGACCTTGTCCGCGAGGCCCACTGCCTCCGTTCCGTCCTCGTCGCTATAGCCGAACACGCCGACAGCATCGAGCCTGGCGTCCACGAGGAATGCGACGAGCTCCTCGAGGTCCTCCTGCGTCTCACCCGGAAATCCGACGATGATGTTGCTCCTGATGCCCGCCAGCGGATCGAGTTCGCGGATCTGCGCGATCAGGGCGAGGAACTCCGCCCGCCCGCCGAACCGGCGCATGCGCCGCAGCACCGAGGGGCTCGCGTGCTGGAAGGACAGGTCGTAGTAGGGGGCGACGGCCTCGGTGCCGGCGATCACCTGAAGCAGGCCGGGCCGCACCTCTGCCGGCTGGAGGTACGCGACCCGAATCCGGCGCACGCCGGTGCCTTCGCCGATCGCCGGGAGGAGCGTCTCGAGCAACCGGATGTCGCCGAGGTCCTTGCCGTACGACGTCGAGTTCTCGCTCACGAGGACGACCTCCTGCACCCCCTCGCCCACGAGCCAGGCGATCTCCGCCATGACATCGGCCGGCGGCCGGGAGATGAACGAGCCTCGGAAGGAGGGGATGGCGCAGAACGTGCACCGACGATCGCAGCCCGATGCCAGCTTGACCGGCGCCACGGGGCTTCCGTCGAGTCGGCGCCGGAGCACGGGTGGCGACCATCCGGCCGGCAGTTCGTCCCCGGCACCGTGGCCGGGTATCGACGTCGCTGCGGCCGACCGGTCGACCGGCGAGATTGCGAGCAGCTGGCGGCGGTCGCTCGGGGCGTGCGGCACATGCCGCTCCCCCGCCACGATCCGCGTGAGCCGTTCGGCGATGTCAGGGTAGTCGTCGAACCCGAGGACGGCGTCAGCCTCGGGGAGCTCCGCTGCGAGATCCCGGCCGTATCGCTCGCTCAGGCACCCGACTGCGACGACCGCGCGCGGCCCACCCGCTGCATCCTTGAGGTCGGCCACTGCGAGA